>JAOZQX010000208.1:1530-3392 GCA_029931995.1 Bacteroidales bacterium | reverse complement strand
TTCCATATTTTACTATTGTTTTTACAAAATTATTCCCAAAAGTTGAGTATAGCCACGATGTTCTGATAATCACCGCTTTTTTACAAAGCTTTTGGATTGTTTTTTCGCTTTCGGCTTTGGTGAAACCGTAATATGAATTTGGCTTAGGGATGTCGGTTTCTAAGTAAGGGCGATGATTCGTGCCGTTAAAAACATAATCGGTAGAAATATGAATGAGTAGAGCATTTAAGTTTACCGAAGCTTTTGCAAGATTTTCAATAGCTTCAATATTAATTTTTTTCGCAAAAAGTTTTTCTTCCTCGGCTTTGTCAACAGCTGTATATGCAGCACAGTTAATGATAAAATTAATTTTGTGCTGAGCAATAAAAGTTTCAATAGCTGAGAAATCACAGATGTCTAGCTCCTTTACATCCGTAAAGAAAAAATTGAGGTCGGTAAATTGATCGGAAATTGCTTTGATCTCACTCCCGAGCTGTCCATTACTTCCGGTGACTAAAATATTCTTCATACCTTATTATACAATGGTTTTAAAGAAATCTATAGTTCTTCCAAGTCCTTCTTCAAGTTTAATTTTTGGTTCCCAATCCAATACTTTTTTTGCCAAAGTTATATCTGGTTTTCGTTGCATAGGATCATCTGAAGGTAGGGGTTCAAATACAATTTTTGATTGCGAACCGGTAAGTTTAATTACCATTTCAGCTAATTCGATCATGGTGAATTCTCCCGGATTTCCAACATTTACAGGCCCTGTAAAATCATCTCCGGTAGCCATTAATTTGGTCATTCCTTCAAGCAAATCATCAACATATTGAAAACTTCTGGTTTGTAGCCCATCACCATAAATTGTAATATCTCTACCTTGCAAGGCTTGTACAATGAAATTTGAGACAACACGTCCGTCATTTGGATGCATACGCGGACCATAGGTATTAAATATACGGATGAGTTTTATACGAACATTATTTTTTTGATGATAACTTACGAAAAGTGTTTCGGCACATCGTTTTCCTTCATCGTAACAAGCACGAGTACCAATTGGGTTTACATGACCCCAATATGATTCGGGTTGTGGATGAATTTTCGGATCGCCATAAACCTCACTCGTTGATGCTTGTAATATTTTAGCGTTAATTCGTTTAGCTAAGCCAAGCATATTTATAGCTCCTGCAACCGAAGTTTTAATAGTTTTAATTGGATTGTATTGGTAATGAATAGGAGAGGCCGGACAAGCCAGGTTGTATATCTCGTCCACTTCAATAAAAAACGGCATGGTTACGTCATGACGTATCAATTCAAAATAGGGGTTCTCTAACAGATGAGTTACGTTTTTCTTTTGTCCGGTAAAATAATTATCAAGACAAATTACTTCGTTGCCTTCATTCAGAAGTCTCTCGCATAAATGCGAACCTAAAAATCCGGCACCACCGGTTACAAGTATTTTTTTCATAAATAAGTAAAATTTTTAGATAAAGATATGAAAATAAAAAAGCCTGATAAAATTATCAGGCTTTAAATTTTTATTTGGAAATATTTAATCCAATACACGAATATTTAAATCCTCGATCATTCATTTCTTTGGAGTCATAGATATTTCTTCCATCAAAAATAACAGGTTTCTTTAACAGTTTTTTAATAATGTTAAAATTCGGGAACTTGAATTCTGACCATTCGGTTATGATCAATAAACAGTCTGCATCAATCAAAGTGTCAAATTGATCTGAGGCATATTCAATTTTGTCGCCCAATATCCGTTTCGCTTCTTCCATGGCAACAGGGTCATATGCTTTAACAGTAGCACCGGCATCAATAAGTTTATCAATAATAACCAATGAGGGTGCTTCGCGCATATCATCTGTTTTAGA
>JAOZQX010000208.1:0-1520 GCA_029931995.1 Bacteroidales bacterium | reverse complement strand
TGCAATTTCTAATGATGGTGCAAATCTTATGTCATCTGTTTTAGGTTTGAATGATAGACCCCAAAGTGCAATTTTTTTACCTTTTAAATCTCCATTATAAAAATTAGAGATTTTACGGAACATAATTGATTTTTGAGATTCATTTACGTCCTCAACGGCTTGTAAAACTCTTAATTGATAATCATTGTCAGCGGCTGTTTTAACAAGAGCTTTTACATCTTTTGGAAAGCAAGATCCGCCGTAACCAGCACCCGGATAAATAAATTTAGTTCCAATACGTGTATCCGATCCAATTCCTTTACGAACCATATTTACATCAGCTCCAACAATTTCGCAAAGATTTGCAATATCATTCATGAAACTGATTTTAGTAGCTAACATTGAGTTTGCAGCATATTTGGTCATTTCACACGAAACAATATCCATAATGATAATAGGATGACCATTCATGGTAAATGGCTTGTATAATTGCTTCATTAATTTTTCTGCTTTTACGGAGTCAACACCAACTGCAATACGGTCGGGACGCATGAAATCGTCGATGGCTGCACCTTCTTTTAAAAATTCAGGATTTGATGCAACATCAAAATCTGTAGTTGCTCCTCGCTTATCCAGCTCTTCTTTAATCGCAGCTCTAACTTTTTCAGCAGTTCCAACAGGAACTGTGCTTTTTGTAACCAATAGAATATAATCATTCATGTTCTTCCCAACCTCACGTGCTACATCCAGTACATATTTTAAATCAGCACTTCCATCTTCATCGGGAGGGGTTCCAACGGCACTAAAAACTACTTCGCATCCGCTTAAAGTTGATGCTAGATCTGTTGTGAAATGTAATCTTCCTTTTTCGGTATTACGATGAACCATTTCTTCTAAGCCAGGTTCAAAAATTGGTATAATTCCTTTATTAAGGTTGTCAATTTTTACTTTATCAATATCAACACAAGTAACATCAATACCTACTTCGGCAAAGCAAGTCCCTGTTACTAAACCAACATAACCAGTTCCAACAATTGTAATTTTCATGATATTTGTTTTTAATTATAATTAGCTTAATTAAGTAGGCAAATATAGAAATAATAGGTTCTGAATAATACAATATGGAAAGAAAATTATAAAAAAAAGAGACTCTAATTAAAGAATCTCTTTTCTGGTGATTCGCCCGAGGCTCGAACTCGGGACCCTATGCTTAAAAGGCATATGCTCTACCAACTGAGCTAGCGAATCATTATTTTAGCTTTTTGGAGGTGCAAAAGTAGATAAATTTTTTATTTCTGCAATACAATTTACGAAAAAAAATATAAAATATTCAGATATTTTTACAAGATACCTTTTCCTTGACGGAGAATAACGATTTCATCCTGAGTGCAATCTATTATTGTTGAGGCTTCATTATCGCCATAGCCACCATCAATAACAATGTCAGCAATGTTTCTGTATTTCTCGTAAATTAATTCAGGATCGGTGGTGTATTCAATAACTTCATCTTCATCGTGTACAGAGGTTGACATAATCGGATT
>JAOZQX010000207.1 GCA_029931995.1 Bacteroidales bacterium | reverse complement strand
GAGGCATAATACAAACGATCTTCCCAATCAAAACCTAACCATTTAATGTCTTCCTGAATTGAATCAACATACTCCACATCCTCTTTCACGGGGTTGGTATCGTCAAAGCGAAGATTGCATTTACCATTGAAAGTTTGGGCTAAACCAAAGTTCAGGCAAATTGATTTTGCATGACCAATGTGCAAATAACCATTAGGCTCAGGGGGAAACCGAGTATGTACACGACCTTGATGTTTTCCTTCAGAGATTTCTTTTTCAATGATTTGTTCAATAAAATTTAAAGAGGCTTTTTTGCCACTTTCATCCTCCGCTTTGTTTGTATTCATCATTATAATTTTAAGCATGCAAAATTAGTACTTAAATCGTTTTAATCCAATTAAATTAGTGGTCAAGGGGTGACACCCCTTGAAGGATAATCAAAATCTTTTTAAAATAGAAGCCACTTGAGAAACATATCCTCCTCCAAATAAATTTACATGCACAAGCAAGGGGTATAAATTGCAAATATCCAAACGTTGCTCCCATCCTTTTTCCATGGGAAATTCCTGATTGTATGCTTCGTAAAAAGAATGATTAAAACCGCCAAAAAGCCTAGTCATTGCAATGTCCATTTCTCGATGGCCGTAGTAAACGGCAGGGTCAATTATGCAAGCCTCACCTTGATCTCCAAGCATAAAATTTCCGCTCCATAAATCGCCGTGCAAGAGCGAAGATTGCTCCTTTGGAATAATCTCATTCAAACGATTAAAAAGGCGTTCAGCGGCACCCAAAACCCCACTGTCGATCAAGTGAGAATCGCGAGCCAACTTAAGCTGAAAACCGAGTCTTTCTTCCACAAAAAAATCAATCCAATTGTTCTTTTTCCGATTAGATTGCGTAAGCGATCCAATGTAATTATCATGATCCAATCCGAAATAATCAGAAGTGGTTTTATGAAGTTTTGCAAGACCTCTGCCAAAATTTTCCCAAAAATAATTTTCAGGTGTAGCAGACTCTAAATACTCCAAAACTAGAAAAAAATCGTTACTAGCATAATCAACAAATTTTACATTTGGAACTCTCAACTGATTGGCTGATTTTAACATCTCCAAACCCTTTGCTTCTTTCTCAAACATTTCAGGAAATAAATCGGCTCGATTCCATTTCACGAAAAAATCTCCTAGGGATGTTTCAATTTTTGCTGCTGAATTTATATCGCCTCCACTAAGAGGGTGGGACGAAAAAATCCTGACTTCTTTCTTTTGTTCAGAAGTCAGGATTTGAATTATTTTATGTTGAATGATTTCAGGAAGCATCTTTTAATTTTTCTATAAAAATAGAAAATCTTAAAAGACAAACATATTCATGCTGAAACGAGTTTTTAATACTTTATCAAGCGTGATTAATGATATCACTGCCACAACAGCAACAATAAAGATTGTTGGAATTTTAATATTACTGATAAAACTCTGGATACTGTTTATGAAATTTAGTGTAAACTGAGGGAACTCAATTGGCTTTATTTCAATGCTAGCAAACAGATTTTGTATGAATGATAAATCCATTTGAAATAACATATATGCAGCTATTGCTAATCCGGCAACAATTAAAATCCAATATACAGGCTCGATAACCGGTTTATCGGCTTCTGATTTTTCGACCGCTTCCACCTGAATGCGATTCATCACAAGTTTTGTGAAGTCGTCAGACGGAGAATCCAAGGAGGATTGCTTAAACATCCTCTTCAAAAAATCGTCTTTAAATTCGTTGGTTTTTCCCATTTCAACCTCCTTATTAAATTGTTTCACCTACCCGAAATTTTATCATTTCATCAATCGTTTGATATAATTTTTTCCGAATCCGATGAAGCTTTACTTTTACATTTGATACCGAAAGTCCACTTATTTCACTAATCTCTTCAATCGACCGCTCCTCCAAATAAAACATTGTTAAAAGCAGGCTATCTTCCTCTGGTATCTTTTTTAAAGCATTTTCAAAGTACTTTCTTTTATCGTCAAGACTAAATTCATCCAGCTCTTCAATAATTTCGTCAAAAGTATAGTTTTCTATGATACTATCCTCAATGGCCGAAACTTCGATTCGCTTTTTTCTAGTTTTTGAGATGGCTGTATTATAAGCAATCCGATATAACCAGGTTGAGAATTTTGCCTCTCTTTTGAATTTTTTCAGCGATTGGAAGGCTTTTAAAAAAACATCTTGTGCAATTTCTTCTGCATCTTCCCTACTTCTGAGTATACGATTCACAATCGTAAATACCATATCCTTATGTCTGTTTACAAGTATTGTAAAAGATCCGGTATCTCCATCCAGCACTTTATCGATGTAATATAAATCCTTCTGCTGCATCATTCAATTGATTAGACGATTCATTTTAAAAGAGGTTACAAGATAGTTAAAATGATTTTTTTGGCAATTGTTAATCGGTCAACAACAAGAAATAGTCGGTAAAATCACTTTTAAAAAGATTCAATATAGAAAGCTCCAAAATAAAACATGGGATTTTATCATATATTTACAGACAATTATTTATCAATTTAGCTAAATTGTAACCTGAAAATAAAACCTGCGTCATACGAAGTGAAAACGCAATTGTTTAACTTAAAATTTTGAATTATGGAAGAAATAGGACCAGCCATTATCTTAACAGTAATCTTCGGATTTATTTTTGCGATAATATACATAGGTATAAGAAGAAAAGAAAGAATGGCATTATTAGAAAAAGGTGTTGATGCATCTTATTTTATTACCAAAAAAGCAAATTCTGCCACCCTTAAATTTGGGATGTTATTTGTAGGAGTTGCTGTAGGAATCCTTTTAGGAAACATCTTAGATGTTGCCACACGCTTACAAGAAGAAGTTGCTTATTTTTCAATGATCTTCTTATTTGGCGGACTCGGCTTAATTATTAATTACTTCATCGAAAAGAAAGAGGAAAAATAATAGGATATTTAAGGTATTGAAAAGGGGAGTTAACTCCCTTTTTTTTATGCTTTCAAATTAAATTCTTCGATAATAGTATATACCGGCCCTGTTTTAGTTATAGTGCTTTCAAACAAATAAACTTTCTTTACTGAAACTTCTTGAAAATATTTCTCTTTATAATTCGAAATAATATCCTGAAACAAATCCTTATCCTTTAAATTCTTAATTCGTCCAAGGGTTAAATGAGGTACAAAATTTTGTCGGTCAGAAACATAGCCAACACCCTCTAATGAACACTTAACAGACGCTTCGAGCTTTATCAACGAATCCGTTTCTGTTAAACCAGCCCAAACAACTTTAGGATTATAGCTACTCCCAAATATTCCAATTTTACTGATATCAAAAGAAAAGTGTTGATGCTCATTCACACTGGCTTTAAGTGCAGCAATAATTTCAGGAATCCTTTCTTCATCAGTTTCGCCAAAAAACTTTAGGGTTAAGTGCAAATTGTAAGACTCAACCCACTTAATTTTTTCGTGTTTCAAATCCTGTTTTAGTCCTTGAAATATTTCTAAAAATTCGACTTTAGGTTTAATTTTTATTGCAGCAAATAAGCGTTTCATAAAATGTAAAATTTATTGACTTGTAAATTTAGGAATTATTTATATTTTTGCATCCTCCTATTTACTTAGGTTTTCGATACTTGAAATACATTTGGGGCATTAGCTCAGTTGGCTAGAGCGTTTGACTGGCAGTCAAGAGGTCATC
>JAOZQX010000206.1 GCA_029931995.1 Bacteroidales bacterium | reverse complement strand
TTGCAGGATCCATCATAAAAAACAAACGTAATGATGGCGATGTTGTTAAATTGGTCGAAAATATTGCCGATCACCAAATAGGTATTAAAAAGGCTCTTGATATTCTTACTAGTGAAGATCATGGTAGTTTAAAAAGTCTTGATGAAATTTCGGCTGTTGGACATCGTGTGGTTCATGGCGGCGAAGAGTTTAGTTCAAGTGTTAGTATTACGGATGAGGTAATTGCAAAAATGGAAGAATGCAAGGATCTTGCGCCATTACACAATCCTCCAAATCTTGTCGGTATATACAGCATCAAAGAACTGCTCCCAAATGTTCCACAATGTGGAGTGTTTGATACAGCTTTCCACCAAAGTATGCCGGCATATTCTTATATGTATGCTTTGCCTTACGAGATGTATGAAAAACATGGTGTTCGCCGTTACGGTTTTCATGGAACCAGTCATCGTTATGTATCGAAACGGGCTTGTGAAATATTAGATGTCGATTACGAAAATTCAAAAATTATTACCTGCCATTTAGGTAACGGTGCTTCGATAGCAGCTATAAAAAATGGTAAATCATTGGATACTTCTATGGGTTTAACTCCGGTTGAAGGATTGATGATGGGAACGCGTACCGGCGATTTAGATTTGGGTGCATTATTTTATATAATGGATAAAGAAAATTTAGATTTGAATGCTGCTAATAATTTGATAAATAAAAAAAGTGGTGTGTTTGGAATTTCGGGTGTATCGATGGATATGCGCGAAGTTGAAGAAGCAGAAGCCAATGGAAATGAACGAGCCAAACTTGCACTAAATATGTATCACTATCGCGTGAAAAAATATATTGGAGCTTATGCAGCTGTAATGGGCGGTGTTGACATGATTGTATTCACAGGTGGAATTGGCGAAAATGGCCCTGAGACCCGTGAGGAAATTCTTAAAGATTTTGAATATTTAGGATTGGATTTTGATGCAGAACTTAATGCCGGAAAACGTGGAAAAGAAATTGTTATTTCGAAAGAAAGTTCCAAAGTAAAAGCTTTGGTTGTTCCAACCGATGAGGAGTTTGTAATTGCTCAGGATACGTATGAAATTTTAAATGGCAATTTGTAAGACTAATATATAAATGGGAAAAAGTCCGCCCCGAATTTTCGGGGCGGACTTTTTTTGTCTTTTCTATTTCAAAATTGATTTCAAATAAGTCTTTAACTCTTCTGAGGGTTTAGGTGCATCAACATCTACAAAATTTCCTTCCGGATCAATGAGAATATAAGCAGGTATTGAATAGGTTCTGAATGCTTTTCTAAAACCATAAAAAGCATCTTTATCTTTTAAAAGGTATTGTTTGCCTTCAGTTTTATATTTTGTTAATCGTTCTTCCCAGGTATCAAAATTTTCAAGAATTTCCCAACAAACACAAATAAACTCGATATTCTCATTTTTAAATTCTTCTCTTACCTCATTTAGTTTTGGGATGGCTTTTATACAAGGAGCACAATATAGTCCCCATACGTCCATAAAAACATATTTTCCTTTAAATTCTTTTAACTCTACTTTTTCTTTATTTCTGTCGTAGAAAGTAAAATTGGACGCAGAGTCTCCATTTTTAAAAGGCTCCAGTTTTTCTTCTTTCACACTAAAGGAGCATAAGATGAATGATAATAGAAGTAGGCTGATAGTCTTTTTCATATAAATATTTTAAATTATTGTATAAATAAAAGACAGAAAAAAAGTAAAATTGTTACAGCTGTTGTACTTAATAGTTTTGTGAGTCAAACCAAAGACCTGATCAATTAAAATTGATCAAGTCTGTTAAAATGGTTTGGATATAGAAGCCAAACGAAATAATTATGTTCTATAATTGAATATGCGCACCATATTAATATACCAATTAAATCTCGGCTTCTAGTTCTTTGATTTTATCTGTTAGTGTCTTATTTCCGGGTTTTAGCTCTAAGCCTTTTTTATAGGCCTCAAGAGCTTCTTTCTTCTTATTTAATTCAAAAAGAGAATTTCCCAATACAAAATAGGTGTAGTATGCAAAATCAGAAGTAGGATATTCTTTTAATTCTAGATGATAAAACTTTATAGCTTCTTCGTGTTTTCCTTTTTGAGCTAGCTGGATTCCAATTGATACTTGGTAAGCATAATCCAATTGATACTCATCAGCATGATTATTTTTTATGTCGTAGTATTTTTTTATTGCTGCATCAATTCCATCTGTTTTATAAGTCCTGTAAATTGGATCATAAATCATTTTTTTGAAAGGAATACCGTCAATGGCAATAATAATGGTTTCAATCCACTCATCCAATGAAACATAGCCGTTTGCATAGTGTTTGTAGTTATCTATAAGTCCCATTTCCAACATTTCTTCTTTTGTCTTTCCTTTTTCGAATTCAGTTTTAACCAAGTCAATTGTTTCAACAACTACTTTTTTAAATTCGAGCATATCAGCCAAATTCAAATCATCATAATGTCCTGCTACAAAAACAGCTTCGTGGGGTAGTAGTTCTATCATTTTATCAACAACTTCAGGAAACATTAAAGCCGTTCCTGTATTCTCACTTAAGGATGGAAAATTTTGTTTGTAAGCGAGATCTCCGATGCAAACTATATTTGATTTTTTAAACCAAACTGTAATATCGTTGTCATCGTGAGCACCCGGTATTAAATTCATCTGGATTTCTTCTCCATTAAAATGGATTGTCATTTCTTCCTCCATTAAAATGTTGGGCAATGAGTATTCAGGGAACTCTTCAAAAGCATAAGAACCGCCTTGCAAACGCTCTCTTACTAATCGATGGCCGATAATCATAGCTCCTTTAAACTGATGATTGCCTCCTGTATGATCGCGATGCTCATGAGTATTTATAATGAGTGTTGGCATTTGGCCCCACTTTTCTAAAATCTTTTCTTTTAGTAGAGCCGACTCTTCTTCTTGTCCGGTATCAACTAGAAGTAAGCCATCTTCACCAACTGATACCAGCATATTGGTTGTGTAATTACTTCTATCATACCACACTTTAAATATGTTATCTGTTATTGCTTTCACCTTAATTTCTGTTGCTTGTGCGAAGCCTTTTGCTGTTAGCAAGGATGCTATTATAATTAGCATCAAATATTTTCTTTTCATCATTTTTAGTTTTTCTTGATTTAGAATGCAATGGTATACATTTGACAGGTGATAGAAGTCCAAACCAAAGGATTTGGACATGTTTTCTTAAAAAATTATGCAAAAAGCTCTTTTTTTATGACGAAGAATTAATGCTGCATTGTTATCATATAAGATATTCATTTATATTTGCACAGATGTTGGTTCGTAGATTTATATCGGTATTTTTAATTGCAGTATATACGATTATTGTTGGGCACGACCTAATGCCTCATCACCATCATCATACAAATACGTGTCAGGTTCATGATTATTCCGGAGTTGATTCTCATCATTCTGACTGTGATCATTCTAACACATGCAAATTTCCGTTTCATCAACATAGTTTGGATGAAGCTGGAGTATTTTTGAATAATCCGAGTGTTGAGCTGAATTTTGGCAACATCAATATTTCTCCCAAAAATTTATTCGATTATTCAGATGTAATTTTGCATAGTTGCGATAAAACTCTATTTGAATATATTCCGCCTGTTTATAAAGGCCCCGAGTTAACCTCTTTCTCATTAAGAGGTCCCCGGTTATCGTAAGTTTCTT
>JAOZQX010000005.1 GCA_029931995.1 Bacteroidales bacterium | reverse complement strand
CCGGCTTAGAAGATTACCGCATAGACCCAAGTCAGGGGACACATTTTTTCCAAAACTTGACTTCCTTCAGGGTAGGATATTTTACCATTAACCCATATAAAAATTATGGCTTCTACGATTTGGATTACATCTCAAATTTTAAAGCTGTTTACGAAGACGAGTTTATTAGACACATCCGTTTTAAAAATCCTTTGATCGTAAAAATTGACGGAAAGAAAAATAAAGGTGTGGTATTGAAAGAAGGAAAGAAATAAGAACTCCAAATAAAAAACAAAGTAAAAAACATAAAAAAAGCTCCCCAAAATTTCGGGGAGCTTTTTCACTTTTGTATTAATAAATCACACTTGCATTGCGATAACCAGGTTCATCTAAATACCAATCGGGGTATTGAACTCCATCGCTTTGAGCCCATTCAGCAAAATGATGATAAGCTCCTAAAATTATTTGTTTTTCAACCGGATAATCAAATCTCTCTGGGATAAGAATTGCCCATGGCAAGTTATCCTGAGTTAAATAATATTTATCCGGGGGATTAGTATCATCGTCATAAGTTCCAAAATAAGATGGATCTGCTAAATCTGAGTGTGGATAATCTGGTAAGTGAACTTCCATTCCACGATTTTGATTTATAACAATAAACGGATTAAAGTTACCAATATCTAATTGACTATACGTTACTGCGTTGTCAACAAACTCAATATTCATAGTTAAAGTTGCAGGAGTTACGTAAGGTGCAGGATGATCGGTATTAACACCAATTCCTGATCCTGGATGCTGCATCAAACGATAGGTATTATCATATAATATAAATGTTGCTGCCGATTGACCATTTTCGGTTCCATTGCCGGCTAAATTAAAAACACCAGTATTAACAATATCGTAACCTGTAACATTTACAATATCTGAAGGATCAACATTAGGGAATGTAAATCCAAAAGCATTTTCTAAGACTGCACCAAAAGCACGAACTTCAAAAGTTACTTCAATGCTTTCAACATATTCATTATTGTCTTTTGTAACAGCGAAATCATATTCAATAACAAGGTCATTGATGTCATAATCTCCTTTTCCGGGCCATAAATCTTCAAAAGCTATAGTTCCGAAAACTTCTGGATCCGGGTCTGGATCTGGATCACCTTCACATGAAGGGCCAAAAATGGTACAATAATGTAAATTTTGACCTGCTTTAAAAGCAACTGGAACTGGCTCAACATCATATTGGTCATCCAATGTAAAGCTGAATGTCATAGTACCGCCTTCTTTATTTATTCCTTGATCCCATTTAATACCATAAACATTTAAAGTTGGATCAGTATTTACTTCCCAGCTTCCAGGATTAGCTGAATCAACATTGTGCTCACCTTCACATAAACCAAGTACCCAATGTGAAAGATCTTTATAGGTTGGTCCACCTGGAGCAACACCCGTAACAGTATATGTCCAAGTAGAAGTACCATCAATATTTTCGACCATGCCATCATACTCAAATAGGAAGCCTCCAAAAGTTTGAGAATTGTAATCATCATCACAATCATCTTCTGGATCAGGATCATCAACACAATCTAATTCATTGTCCCAAATAAATTCCAAACCCTCTGTATCTGAGTTATAATTCATCAATACTTCTGTAGTTTGAGCTATCGGATCAAGTTTATACCACTTGTCTTCATCAGCTGCATAAATATATCCATTAGGATGTGCAGCAACAGACTCAACTTTTGCTGAACCCGTAATATCCATTACTTTGGTAATTCCTCCAGCAGGGAAGCTATTAAATTTCCAGAGTTCGCTCGCTGTGTTTTTTGTAAATAATAAATATACTGTCCCATCAGCTCCTTTGGTTAACCCACCTGACTTAAAAGTTCCTGAATAATTTAACGTTCCAACCTGTGTAAGTGAAGCGTCGGTAGTGCTGATACTGTATACTTTTTCCGACTTTATACCTAAGCCATATAATGTTCCATCAATAAATGTAAGACTGGAAATTTTATTTGTTGTACCAGAAACACCAGTATTTCCTATATAGCTAGCATTAACCGCTGTGTTTTCATCCTTATCAATCTCAGAATATGGAATTTTATACAATTTTGAATCCCCATAAATATTTATGAAATACATATCCCCATCATCATCAATGGCTAAGGATTCAATGTCTTTAGTTCCGCTAACACCTGTAATATCTCCTTCAATGTAAATACTAACCGGATCATCTGATAAAACAGCATAGCGTAATTTCCCGGGTTGATCATCTACCGCCCAAAGTGTTAAACAATCAAAATCAGGAGGATCACCACCAGATGTATCACATTCTCTTAAAGCTCCTCCATTTTTATCCGTTCCGGCAATAATCTCAAAAAGACCAAATACCTGACCCACATAAAGTGGCTTAGAACAACTAACATGAATCGCAACATGTTTTGATTCTCCAACAAAAATAGTAATCTCAGATTCAAATTTATTTTTTTTGGTACCAACATCATTGAAGTTGAAAGTTGACCCACTACTTACAGAACCGTTAAACAATTCTTCATCTCCTGATTTGGCATCTTTACCTTTTTTATTATAGACAATAACATCAACCGTTCCAGAACCATTATATTTTAATGTTAAAGCTTTCATTTTAGCATCACAACCAGTACATTCATCATCATCGTTACCCTTCTTTTTAAAGGCTGATTTAAACGATGAACTTATATCAAAGTTCAGGTTTGTTCCGCTCAAATAAGCGCCAACTTCAGGATAATTTTCGCCAACTCCATATTTAAGGAATACAACACTTTCGTAAGTTGGAACTGTAACTTTTGTTCTTAAAACATTTGTTCCATCTTCAGGGTGTCCTTTAAAATACAAACGATTACCATCTTGAGAGTAGATGTAAAGAATACGATTTGCATCTCCTTCGGGTAAAGTAATTTGAACATCCAAAGTCCTAATCAGGCTCCAGTCAAAATTGTTACTGATTACTAAATCAGACATATTTGTAATTAGGTTACCCGTGATTGGATTATCAACTGCAATTCCTTGATCTAAGTTCTCATCCACTACCGGGTCAAATTTTTGACAGGAAGTGAAAAATGCTGTCAAAATAACGAGTAGTAATAATGATTTTTTCATGGCTTTATAACTTTTGTTTTTTATAATGCGATTATTTCATCTGCATTATAGTATGCAAGCCATGTTCCAAATCAGAAAATATTATATAACTAGTTGATTTGTTGCGTTTTAGTTTTTTCTCCAATTAACTCAATTATCCCATGTTGGGAATTTTTTCTAAACTAAGGACGTCTTTTCAAATAAGAGATGGGCAGTAAAGTAGAGAAATTTATGCTAAGGGTGGAATTTTTTAGTGGTTTGGGAGGCCTCCGTTAAATAAAATTTATGCTTATCAGCGGTAAGGCAAGAGTGAACCGGAAGTATTCCAACAAGCCCTCCCACAGTAATTTTATTTATCATCATTTTATCTAACTGAATAATGCCATGCTCCTGAGAAAGGGACGTTAAATAATACGATCGGGGAAGGATAGTCCACATATTGTTTTCGAGCAAAACCAATTTCCCAAAAAAGATTTGATCGTTTATTTTAAGAGATTCTTTAGAAAAATGTACACCTCCACCATAGATCACAATTTGATTTCGATCCTTATGCTTAGCTACCACCGGACAAGCCATGGCAACAGCAATATCTTCTTCTAAACAAACATCCAGATTGGATTGCATTAAATCGTAAAACACAAAATTGCCGGGGCGAATTTCATCAATATCTCTAAAATCATTCAAAACACTCATAGAAGGAGTATCGCCAAGCGAAAGGGTTAGATTTGGGAATGCTTGAATATATTTTGCTTTTAAGGCCTTCAGTTTATCAAGAGTATTAAAATGTATGCGTTCAATTTCTTTTATGGAAGATGCTTTATAGGTATGGCCATTATGCGCCAAAAATCCTTTAAATTGACATTTATTTTTGCCGGAAAAACATTTTATCAATTTGTCAATTTCGTCAAGATTGTCGATTGGAATTCCGGTGCGATGGTAGCCTGTATCAATTTTTACAAAAACGCCAACTTTTGATTGTAAACTATCCTCTGCAAACTGCAACACCTTTTTGGATTCCACCAAAACGTTCAAAGTAATTGCTTTTGCCAGCTCATTAATTTCTGCTATTTCTAACATATTCAGCGGAAAAGCAATGGTGATGTTACCCCACCCATCCTCAGCAAAATACTGTGCCATTTGAACGGAGGAAACCGTGAGCTTATCTACTCCACATTCGCGAAACCAAGAACCAATTTCATGCGATTGATGGGTTTTAAAATGTGGACGAAATTCAACATTATTTTTCCAGGCTTTTTCAGCCATTCGCTTAATATTATTTTTGCATTTTTGAGAATCGATCAGAAGTGTGGGCCGCGTGATTTTCATACTCAAATGTACTAATATTTCAGAATTTCTTTTAACAGGAAATTCTGTTTTGTAAAGGAATTTCTTAATTTTAGAAAAACAAATAAACATCATGAAAACAAAATTGCTATTCATTTCCTTACTCATCATTTTTATAATTTTTTCCTGTTCTCAGAAAGAAGAGCAAACATTGATCACTAAAAAAATTCAGTACGATGTAAGCATCACAAATACCAATCCGGATTACGATCCCTGGATAGAGAATATTATTCCGGCCAAACGTGCTGCTTTTGTACAAGGGGTCATGGATGCCGCTTATAGTGGGAAGATTGAAGTTTATGATTACTTCAACAATCCCATAAGTGCTGCGGAACTTCAAAATCTAGGAGTAGATACTACATACAGAACCCTAACCCGCTCCTACCCTCCTTACGAAGAATTTGATACAGTTATTGTAAGTCGTTTGAATATCCGCGACATCAACAAAATTCGCTTTTTGGAAGAGTGGAAAATGAATGAAACTAATTTAGTGTTTGAGAAAAAAGTAATTGGTATTGCTCCTGTTATTGATAAATATGATAGCGATGGAAATCTTCTAGGAAAGCAACCTTTATTTTGGATTTACCCGGAAGGAGAACCGAATTAATCTCTCTCCTTTTTAAGAAGGGCTGTCAAATGTAGGCTTACAGTGTGGTAAAAAAACAAAAAGCCCGCCGGAATTTTCCGGCGAGCTTTTTTATTAAGAATAAATATTATTTTATCTCCGCTTCATGGAATCCTGAACGATCAGGATTTGCAGGAATTTCTACTTTTTTCACAGGATTTTCTTCCAATTGTTTTAATAAAACTTCTACAGCTTTTTCAACACTTGGGTCAATTCCCTTGGCAGTTAAGTCTGGAGCATCTACCACTTCGATATCAGGATAAATACCGATACCTTCGATAATCCAACCGGTTTCGTCAAATATTCCGAAACGAGGAATAGAAATATAACCTCCATCAACCAATCCGGCATTTAACGAAATACCAACCAATCCACCCCAGGTACGAGTTCCGATAATGATTCCTAATCCCAACTGACGGAAATAATAAGGTAAAGCATCTCCACCAGAAGCAGCATAAGAATTGATCAACATGACTTTTGGTCCTTCGTGAGCAACATTTGGATAGGTTCCTGGTCTTAGGTCACGACGATGCCAACGACTCATAATTGTACGGTCGAGTAAATCGGCCATTAACCAAGGAATAAATCCTCCACCATTATTACGCTCATCTAAAATCAAGGCTTCCTTATTTTGATAAGTATACAATCCTCTGTGTAGCTCACGGTTTCCTTCAAAAGCTGTGTTGGGTAGGTGCATGTATCCAATTCTTCCACCTGATAATTCATCAACCATTTTGCGTCTGCTTTCAACCCAATCCAAGTACATCAATTCAAGTTCGCTTGAAATAGGTTCTACTTTATATGTTTTAGCACCAGCAGTTGTAGCTTTACTGTTAACAGTCAGGTCAATTACTTTACCAATTGTGTTTTCAAGGAATTTATATGGATTGTCCTTAGTGGTTACATCCTGTCCGTTGATACTGATTAGATAATCTCCTTCTTTAACATAAATCCCTTGTTTGGTTAAAGGCGATACACGATTAGGTGTCCAGTTTTCTCCATGGTAAATTTTTGAGATAATGTATCTGCCGGCATCGTAGTCAGGTGTTAAAACAGCACCTAGCAATCCGGTTTCTCTACGCTCTACACGTTTAAAATCACCATAATTTACGTAAGTGTGTCCGGTATTGGTTTCTCCAAATATCTCACCGAAAACATAATCCAAATCGGCACGGTGGCTAAGCGATGGAAGTAACTGAGCATATTGATCCATTAATCCTTTCCAGTCAATCCCATGTAAATTTTTAACATAAAAATAGTCGCGGAAAATACGCCATCCGTCAATATAAATTTGATTCCATTCTTTTCTCGGATCAATCTTCATTTCCATTTTAGATAGATCAAGTTTGCCTTTTTCTGGTTTTAATCCTGGGGCAACATTTCCGATACCAAAGTCACTTCCAAAACCATAAAGCATTTTCTTTCCATCATTTGCAACTGCAGCAAAACGAATATTGCCTGCAATTTGTTTGGCCTCATCATCACCTAATTTATATTTGTTTAAATCATTGCCACTAATGAAAATAAATCCATCTTCAACAGCTTGTAAATTGCGATATCTGCCGGAATTCATTGGCATTGGAATAATGCGGTTGGCTAGACCTTCGAATTGAATTTTTACACCTTTTTCTTCTTCCTTTGATTCTATTTTTTTGCTTTTAGAGTTTTTCTTATCACTTTTTGATTCTTCAGCTTTTTCCTCTTTTACGGGCTCCACATCTGTTTTATGTTTAAAAATTTGCGGGCTTTTATCGCTTAATGCTACCGCAAAAATACGTGTCGCATTATTATAGAGGTAATCAAAGTCGAACGAAGAAAACGCAAGATTGAAATTTCTATTTGACAAGAAAAACATATAATTTCCACACTTCGAAAACACAGGTGAAAAGTCATTAAAAGCATCGCTGGTAATTTGTCCATTTTCACCTGTTTCAAAGTTATATACCCAAATAGCTGATTGATGATTATCGCTATCTTTTGTATATGTGATCCATTTTGAATCGGGAGAAAAGTTATAAGTGCGAATTTCGTTTTCGGTAGCAGCATCAATATTTCTCACTACTTTGGTTTCAATATCTAAATATTTTAGTTTCAAGGTACGGTCGGAGTAAGCAATATATTTGCTGTTTGGCGACCAGTTTAAAGCATACTTCCAAGCACTTGAATTGAAAGTCATTTGTTTTGGCTTAGCACCTACTTTATTTTCCAATAAATAAATCTCGTACTCACCGGTAGCATCCGAAACATAAGCAATATATTTTCCGTTGGGAGACCAACTTGGAAAAATTTCGCGAACACCTTGTGTATTTGTTAAATTAATGATCTCTCCATTTTCGGCAGGGACAGAGTAAATATCGCCCCTGGCATCAAAAATGGCACGTTTTGCCGTAGGAGAAACATCAAAACTATTAATATCATCTTTTACATTTTTATAATAAGGTATAATATTCGGATTATCAAAACTAATGTTAACGGTCAGCTTCTCGGTATTTCCGGTTTCTAAATTTAATTTGTGAATGAAGCCTCCATTTTCATAGGCAAGCATCCCATTTTCTCCTGAAGGCCACATAACATCAAACTCATCATACTGGGTGATTTGCTCAATCGCTTTGCTATTAACATCATAACTGTAAATGTTCAGAGTTTCACTTTCGTCTGAAGCATAATAAATTTTATTACCATACCAGGTAGGAATTTGATCGGTACCTTTCCAATTGGTAATTTTTTCAGCCTCATCTTTTTCCAGGTCATAAATCCAGATATCGGCAGCACGGCCACCTTTATATCGTTTCCAGGTTCTGAACTCACGTGAGATATGAGCAAAAGCTAATTTTTTAGCATCGGGTGAAAAAACACCAAATCCGGCATCGGTTAATTGCAATGGTTTTTCGAAACCACCGTCAATGCTAACCAAATAATATTTCCCGTTTCGTTGTCCAAAAGGGGTGCGGTTCATACGAACCAAAATTTGTTTACTGTCAGGCGTCCAATCTAAAACCACATTATCCCAACCACCTCTTGGAGGCATCTCTCCAACACTGTTATAAAAAGTTAATTGTTTTGGAGTTCCTCCTGTAGCAGGTATAACATACACCTGACGAGTTCCTGAATATTCGCCTGAAAAAGCAATCCATTGCCCATCGGGAGAAATTTTAGGAAATAACTCCATACCTAAGTGAGAGGTTAATCTTTGTGCATCTCCACCATTGGCAGAAACAGTCCAGATATCCCCTGCATAAACAAAGGCTACTAAGTCTTTATTAATATCAGGAAATCGTAATAAACGAACATCCTGTTCTGCTTTCACTGTAAACACAAAGCCTACTAAAAGAAGCATTGCTGTAATTTTAATAATTGATTTTTGCATGATTAATTATTTAATTTATGATTGATTAAATTTATTGAGAGGGTAAAAATAACAAATATGGCACCTCACAAAGTTAAAAAAAGCTTAAAGTTAAAAGCGAATTTCATTGCAACTATATAGTAAATGGCTGTATAAGTGGACAAACCCGTAAAAATTATTGATAAAATATGCATTCTTCAAAAGTTTTCTTTTAAGTTTGCAAAAGTTTTTCTCAACCAAATCAGCAGATTATGTCAAAAAAGACCATATATCCGAAGATTACAACCCACGTACTTCAAGAAATGAAGTTAAAGGGTGAAAAAATTGCAATGTTGACCGCCTATGATTATTCAATGGCCGGATTAATAGATGAAGCTGGAATTGATGTGATTTTAGTTGGCGACTCAGCCTCCAATGTAATGGCCGGCAATAAAACCACTGTACCAATTACATTAAATGAGATGATTTATCACGCTTCCTCAGTGATGAATGCGGTTTCGCGTGCTTTGGTTGTGGTTGATTTACCTTTCGGTACTTATCAGGGCGATTCGTTGGAAGCCTTACACTCGGCGATTCGTATTATGAAAGAATCGGGAGCTAATGCCGTGAAAATGGAAGGTGGAAAAGAAATTGTTCAGTCAGTAAAAAGAATTCTTTCGGCGGGTATTCCGGTGCTTGGACACTTGGGATTAACCCCTCAATCTATTCATAAATTTGGGACTTATGTGGTTCGGGCAACTGAAGAAAAAGAAGCTGAAAAGTTGATAAAGGATGCACATATCTTAGAGGAAGCCGGATGTTTTGGAATTGTTTTAGAGAAAATTCCTGCCGAATTAGGCACAAAAGTTACCCAGGAAATTAAAATACCAACCATTGGAATTGGAGCCGGTAATGGCACTGATGGTCAGGTGTTAGTGATTCATGACATGTTAGGAATTACGCAAAAATTTTCACCTCGCTTCCTTAGGCGATATCATAATTTGAGTGAGGAAATTAAAGGTTCGGTACAATCTTATATCACAGATGTGAAATCCAGCGATTTTCCGAACGATCGTGAGCAATATTAGATAGTTTCAAATGAAACCATCTAAATCGATAAAGCCCCGTATTTTATTTGAAGATAATCATCTTATTATCATCAATAAATTGCCTTCGGAAATTGTGCAAGGCGATAAAACAGGTGATGAAAGCCTCATTGATACCGTTAAGCAATACATTAAAGTTGAGTATAACAAACCCGGTGCTGTTTTTTTGGGTTTGGTTCATCGGATCGATCGTCCTGTAAGTGGAGCTGTAATTTTGGCTAAAACCTCGAAAGCACTTTCGCGAATGAATGAACAAATTAAAAATCGTGAAATTCAGAAAATTTATTGGGCGGTGGTTAAAAGCAGACCCGAACCTGAAGAAGGAAAACTCACACATTGGCTGATTAAGAATCCGAAAAACAATAAATCAACCGCTTTTAATAATGAAAAAAAAGGCACCAAAAAAGCAGAACTCAATTACAAATTAATCGATCAAAGTAAAGATTATCAATTATTAGAGGTGGAATTGTTGACGGGTCGTCATCATCAAATTCGTGCACAACTGGCTAAAATTGGTTGCACCATAAAAGGTGATTTAAAATATGGTGCCGCTCGCTCCAATAAAGATGCCTCTATCAGCTTACACGCCCGGCAATTATCTTTTACCCATCCGGTAAGTAAAGAAAAACTGAACATTAAGGCCAAGCCTCCCCAAGATCCACTTTGGAATTACTTTATGGAAAACCAAAAATGATTTAAGATTGTCAATTTTCGATTGAGCGATTTGACGATTTAAAATTTTATCTTTGGTTTATGAAACGCCTTGCATACTTAAAATATATATTCCTACTCTCTTTCTTTCTCCAAACAGGAACAGCCCATTCCCAATTATTTGTTTCAGGACAAGACCCTGCAAGTCTAAAATGGCAACAAATTAATACCGAAAACTTTCAAGTTGTTTTCCCGCAAGGCTATGAAAAACAAGCGCAATATTTTGCCAATGCCTTAGATCAGGCTTATAAATTGGCATCAAAAACATTAAATACTTCTCCACGAAAAATTAGTATTTTAATCCATAATCGGACTGTAATCTCAAATGGAACCACCGCTTGGGCACCCCGACGAATTGATGCACATGCCACACCTCCACAAGATTCGTATGCCGAAAATTGGTTAAATCAGTTGGCTATTCATGAATTCAGGCATGTGGTGCAAATGGAGCGCATAAACACCGGACTGACAAAAATTATGGGAATCCTATTGGGAGAACAGGCCGTAGGCGCAGTAACAGGTTCATATTTACCAAAGTGGTTTTTGGAGGGGGATGCGGTAGCTACGGAAACTGCTTTAAGCCAATCGGGCAGAGGGCGCTTGCCTTCTTTTGAAATGCCCCTGAAAGCTCAACTTCTGGAAAAGGGAATGTATTCTTATGAAAAAGCTGCGCATGCTTCTTTTAAAAATTACACCCCCAATCAGTATGAACTTGGCTATCAGATGGTGGCTTATGGTCGTTCAAAATACGGTGCCGATATGTGGGATAAAGTCCTTGAAAATGTTGCCCGAAAACCTCTTTTTTTCACTTCTTTTTCATCAGGAATTAAAAAAGAAACAGGCTTATCAAGACGTGAATTTTATAATGAGGCAATGAAATTCCTAAGGCAAAAATGGGGGCGTATTAACGAGGGGATTCAAACAAGCAATTATTTCTCAATCACAAAACCATCAAAACATTTTTCAAATTATATAAATCCGGTGTCCTTCACGGATGAATCAAATATCTCTTTTAAAACCAGTATGGATGATGTAAGTAAAATTTTAAAAATTAATTCATCCGGAGATGAAGAAGTTTTACTTAGTCCCGGACCAAGTTATCGCGAGTCTTTGTCGGTGGGTGGAAATTTGCTTTGCTGGTCGGAAATTGAGCCCGATCCGCGTTGGAGCAATCGCAATTACTCGGTCATCAAATTATTTAATACTGAAACAAAAATATTGGCTAACCTGACTAACAAAAGTCGCTACTTTTCGCCACAAATAAATCAGCAAGGAACTAAAGTTGCGACAGTTAAAATCGGTCTCAATTCTAAATATATTTTGCTAATATTGGATGTAATTAAGGGGGAAGAAATTTCTCGTTATGAACCTCAAGACGAAGCTTTTTTGATGCACCCAACTTGGTCGGCAAATGGCCAAGAAATCGTAATGACTGTATTAAACGAAGAAGGAAAAAACATTCGAATTCTTAATCTTAAGAACGGACTTACCGAAAACATTCTAAGTTTTTCTTATTCCGAAATTTCCAGACCACAATTAATTGATGGCTGTGTGTTTTTTATTGCCGATTATTCAGGCATCGATAATATTTATGCTTTCAATAGAAAAACAAAGGATATTAAACAATTAACTTCCGTGAAATTTGGTGTCGGAAATTATTCTTTCAATCTCCCCAAAAACGAACTAATTTTTTCAAACTATACAGCCAATGGATTTGAATTAGTCAAACAAGCCATTGATTTTCAAAAAGGGATTTTACTATCAGATATTCAAATCAATCGTTTCAGTTTTATGATGAATTGGCAGCTCAGGAGGATGGAATTGTTGAAGTTGATCCTGAAAAATTTAAAACTTATGGGGTGCAAAAGTATCCCAAATCAAGCGGGCTTTTTAATATTCATTCATGGGCTCCTTATTCTATAGACTTGGATGATTATGATATTAAACCGGGCATTATGTTTATGTCGCAAAATTTGTTGAGTACTGCCATTACAACTTTGGGTTATGAATGGGACATGGACGAACAACTTGGGAAATATTATACGAATTTTTCCTATCGTGGCTGGTATCCGCTTATCGATCTAAATCTTGAATACCGCAAAGAAAGGAATTATTTTTCAGGGAATGATGATTATCCCGAGGGTTTCAATTTTACCTATCACGAATTTGAAACCAGCATCGGAATTAGTCAGCCTTTAAATTTTTCGAAAAACAAATTCATAAGTGGTTTTACGCCCTTCACGCGCATAAGCCATACTTATCGAAAAATGGACAAAGGCTTTCCAATTGAGTTTCTAGAACCCTCATACCAAAGCCTCGAATATGGTATTTCGGCTTATCATTATTTGCGTTCATCTCTCAGAGATTTATATCCAAAATGGGGGATTGTTGGACAGGCAAGATACACACATACTCCATTTACTTCTTTACAGAAAAGCAATATGCTTTCGTTGGAAGCTACGGTTTATATGCCGGGCTTAATCAAGCATCATGGATTTAAATTTTATGCAGCCATGCAGCATCGAAAAGTTGGGGATTATAACCCTTCAAATGTTGTCCCGTTTTTAAGGGGGATGAGTAATCCGGGCTTACATGATCTGTACCGTTTTGGTGTCGATTATAAATTCCCTCTGTTTTATCCCGATTGGGATTTGGGCTCGGTAATGTATTTGAAACGACTCACAATGGATTTATTTTATGATTATGCTTATGGAACAAGCCCCGATTTTAGCCAATATTATTATTCGCTGGGGGCTGAGGTGCAGGCAAAAATGCATATCCTTAGTTTTATTGCACCTGTTAATGTTGGTTTCCGTGCAGTTTATTTGCCCGATTTTAATAATTATGTATTTAATGCGTTTTTAAACATTGATTTTTCTGCTTTGTATTAGAACTGAAAAATGTATTTTTATAAGAAAATAGAAAAAGATGGAATTTTTAATTAAACTTTTAGTTTCAGGCGCAGTAATTATTTTAACTGCCTGGATAACTCCCGGCGTACAAATTCGAAGTTTTTGGAGTGCAATCGTAGTAGCCCTGGTATTGGCATTATTAAACATATTTTTAAGACCCTTAATGGTGGTTTTAACCATACCGATAACGGTAGTTACCTTTGGTTTATTTATTTTTATCATCAATGCCTTGATGGTTTATTTGGCAAGTAAAATTGTATCCGGATTTAAAATTGAAAGCTTTGGATGGGCTTTATTATTTAGCTTATTCCTAAGTATTATTGCTTATATTTTTGGAGAAAACGGAGTATTTACTTTTTTTAATTAAATCAGCTAGCAAGAACCTAGCTGCCGATAAGCAAGCTTACTACTCTTTTTTTTGCCAGAGTCACAGACGAGATGTTCGTGTATTCTAAGTTAAAGTCAAGTAAATTTGATAATATCTTCACGAAGCAAACTGCATTGTATTAACATATGGTGTGCCTCTTCTCACCACAGCAAAGATTCTTGACAATAATTTGTTTCTTATTATGTTAATAGTGCTCATTTTTGATTTCCCCTCAGCAATTCTTCTTTCGTAATATTTTTGCATTTCTATATTATGTCTTATAGCTGTAACAGCACATGTGCTTAACAAAGATTTTATTTTTTTGTTTGCCAGATGGCTA
>JAOZQX010000205.1 GCA_029931995.1 Bacteroidales bacterium | reverse complement strand
GAAATTATAAACCAGCCGAAAGAACATGTTCAGGATCCATATTCATTCAGATGTATTCCGCAGGTGCACGGAGCATCAAAAGATTCGCTGAATTATGTGGCCTATGTTTTTTCATGCGAGATAAATGCCGTTACCGATAACCCCACAATTTTTCCCGATAAGGATATTATTATTTCGGGAGGAAATTTTCATGGGCAACCATTGGCTTTAGCACTCGATAACTTAGCTATTGCGGTGGCTGAATTAGGTAATATTTCGGAAAGAAGAACCTACCAATTGGTTTCTGGAAAGCGTGAATTGCCTCCATTTCTGGTAGCTAAACCCGGGCTAAATTCAGGCTTTATGATTCCGCAATATACCGCTGCTTCCATTGTAAATCAGAATAAACAATTGTGTACGCCATGCTCTGTTGACTCGATAGAATCATCACAAGGACAGGAAGACCATGTGAGCATGGGAGCAAATGCAGCCACAAAAGCACTTAAAGTTGTTGAAAATTTAGAGCGCATTTTAGCGATAGAATTATTTAATGCAGCACAAGCATTGGAGTTCAGAAGACCAAAAAAATCATCTCCATTTATTGAAAATTTTATTGAAAATTATCGCAAAAAAGTTGGCTTTATTGAGAATGATAAAATTATGAGCACAGAAATTGAAGCAAGCGTAGATTTTATCAGTAAAATTCCGTTAAACATTCCTGATGTTTTACGAGAAGATGTTTAAATAAAATGACAAAATACAAATACCAAATCTCAGATAAATACCAAATTACAATGTTCGAAATCATGATACGTTTGGAATTTGATATTTAAAAATTGGAATTTATTTGTAATTTGTTTATTGAGATTTGTAATTTAAAAAATATATTAACCTAAAAATAAGGATATGACTTACATTATCAAAGGAGCAGGATTAACCATTGAAGACGTTGTTGCCGTAGCACGTCATGGGAAAAAAGTTGAACTCCATCCGGATGCTATTAAGCGAATAGAAAAATGCCGAGCCATGCTCGAGAGAAAAGTAGATGCCGGCGAAATTATGTACGGAGTAAATACCGGAATTGGTGAATTTTCGGAAGTAGTTTTAAATGACGATCAGGTAAAAGATTTTCAAAAATATTTAATTTATAATCATGCTGCCGGAATTGGCGATGCTATGCCACTCGAACACGTTCGTGGAGCCATGCTTGGCCGTATCAATGTTCATGCACACGGTAATTCAGGTGTTCGTCCAATCATTACCCAAACCATGGTTCAAATGTTGAACAAAGGGGTCACTCCTTCCGTTTGTAAAAAAGGATCTGTTGGAGCATCTGGTGATTTAGCTCCTATGTCGCAAATTGCACTGTTAATGATGGGCGAAGGAAAAGCTTTTTACAAAGGCGAATTACTGGAGGGAAAAGAAGCGTTAAAACGTGCCAATATTGAAATTCCCGGTTTACAAGCCCGCGACGGTTTAGCCACTATTAACGGTTCAAATGTGTTAACAGCTATGAGTGCAATCTTTTTGTACGATGCAAACCGCTGGTTGAAGCAAGCCGAAATTGCAGCGGCCATGTCATTGGAAGCTCTAAAAGCAAACATGAAACCTTATACTGCAAAACTGCACGAAGTAAGAGGATTCAAGGGAGCAATTCGTTCGGCTTTAGCCATAAATAAATTAGTTGATGGTGGAGATTTAAAAGAACAAAAAGTTAAATGCAAAGTACAAGATGCATATTCAATGCGCTCAACGCCACAGGTTGTTGGTGCTGCTCACGATGCTTTGGTTTATGCTCGTTCGCAAGTTGAAATTGAGTTAAACGGAGTTGGCGACAACCCCATCTTTTTCCCTGACGAAGATTTACAAATATCGGGTGCAAACTTTCAAGGAACTCCGGTAGCCGTTCCTATGGATATGATCGGGGCAACCATTACAATGGTTTCGGTAATGTCGGAAAGAAGGATGAACCGTTTGAATAATCCCGCATTGAGTGTTGGGCTTCCTGCCTTTTTAACAAAAGGTGCCGGAATGTTCTCAGGACTTATGCTGAGCCAATATACTGCCGATATGCAAATTGTTGAGCAGCGGATTCTTTCAACACCTGCTTCCATTCAAAGTATTCCGGCTGCAGCCGATCAGGAAGATTTTGTTTCGATGGGAATGAATACAGCCTTAAAAAATATTCAAATACTTGATAATGCTTATGGAATTTTAGGAATTGAATTTATGGCAGCTGCACAAGCTCTTGATTTCCGCGAGTACAACTTTGGAAAAGGAGTTACAAAAGCCAAAGAAGTAATTCGCAAATATGTTGATTTTCTTGACATTGACAGACCTCTATTTGACGACCATAATGCAATGAAAGATTTGGTAGAATCTTGTGAGATTTTGGAAGAAGTTGAAAAAACAGTAGGAAGTTTGGAATAAAAGAATATATTATTAACCATATTATAGGCTCTCTGACAAATGACGGAGGGCTTATTTATTATCCACATTTTTCTTATTTTTGAAATGTAATGGAAAAACCAATTATAATAAACAACCAAAAAAAGAAACGACCTGATTTGTTGACTCTTTTATGCATCTTAACTTTTATTGGAAGTGGATTACAGCTTATATCAAATTTGTTTTTGCTTCTTAACAAAGAATACATTTTAGAAAATCTGGAAGAAAGCACATTTAATTTAGAGGATTTCCAACCCATACTCGAAATGCCCTCAGAATTTTTCCAATTTAACGCTTTGTTTTTTATTATCGCTTTTGTTGGTTCAATACTGATGTGGAATCTAAAAAAAATTGGGTTTCATATATACAGCCTGGCACAAATTGCATTACTTTTCATTATTTCTGTTTTCAACCCTCTCAACAGCTTTCCATTAGCTGAGATTTTAATCACTTCTCTTTTCATTCTATTGTATTACAGACATCTAAAATTCATGAACTAATGAACCAAAAAAGAAATAACCGCCCCTCCATTTGGTATAATGTTTTATGTGTTTCTGCATTAACATATAATTTGTTTTACATTGCTCTATTAATTTTAGGTTTACTAAACATTCCATTTTTACAAAAAACATTTACTAATTATACCGAATCAACGACACAAAATCTTCACCTGCAATTATATATCATTACAACTCTAATTTTAAATCTTACAGCTGTTTTTGGAGTAATTAAACTCCTTTCATATCGTTTAACAGGCTACTATTTTTATCTATCTGCAACTGTCTCTTTAGTAATCCTAAAATTGTTTTTTGTTAGCATAAACTGGGTTGAAATTGGCTTACTTTTCCTTTATCTAATTCTTTTCACAACTCTGATCAAAAAATACCGCTAAAACACACAAATGGCGTTTATATTTTACTAAAAAGACTAATCCCCTGAATTAATTACAAAATATTTTACACAAAATTACCTGAACAGCTAGATAATAAGCTCATTCTAACCATTTTGCATTATTTTTACTTATTCTAAATGTTTTTGTTCTTATTTGTCTATCAAGACCTTACGTATTGTTATAACATTAACAGCCTAATTACATCCTAAAATTGGTGTTAAAATTTTGTTTTTAGGATGTTATTTTATATTTTGCAGCGTGAAAAATTACTTTCTGGGTTGAGAAGTAGGATATTTACAACAACTTATCAGACAGTAAATTAAATATGAACTAATTTTTTTATTAACCAAATTTTTTAATTATGAGAAAATTTACAATTTGGCTAACATG
>JAOZQX010000204.1:2111-3714 GCA_029931995.1 Bacteroidales bacterium | reverse complement strand
ATATCGGCATCCATATTAGGGTGCCAATGAATAAGAGCAACTTTTGATTCAAAAATCGAAACTGGAATCGCTGGGTGAACTTGCAGCAGGTATTGCGCACGAAATAAATCAACCATTGGGAGGCATTTCTCTGTTATTGGACAATATTCAAATTAGAGCACAAAAAGGAAAATTAACACCCGAATACCTCGAAAAAAAATTAAATAAATCATTTGAAGACATTGACCGTATCAGAATGATTATTGATCATATTCGAATATTTTCGCGCGATCAGGATATGGCAGGTTTAATTAAAATGGATGTTCATGAAGTGATAATGAATGCTTTGGGAATAATAAAACACCAATATAAAAAACATGATATTGAATTTGAGTTAAATTTTAATTGTCAGGAGCCCTTCATTTTAGGAAACCCCTTTAAGCTTGAACAGGTTATGCTCAATTTGTTTTCAAATGCACGCTTTGCTATGAGCGAAAAGAAAAAACTCCTCTCTAAAAAAAGCTCTAATCTTCATAAAAAAATAAAAATCGGCACCTATTCTGATGAGAAGGGATTAACAATATCAGTTGAAGATAATGGTACAGGTATCCCAAAAAAACTTCAAAAAAATATTTTTGATCCGTTTTTTACCACAAAATCAGCCGATACCGGAACTGGTTTAGGGCTTTCAATTTCGTATGGAATTATTAAAGAAATGAAAGGTACCATCGATGTGATTAGTAAAGAAAATGAGTTTACCAAGATGACACTCGGATTTCCAATCTATAAGAAATAAGCAATGAAAGATTTTAATGTTTTAATACTGGATGACGAACAAAGAGTTAGGGATGAAATTGAAGAATTTTTGACTGGAAATAAGTTTTCCGTTTTCAAAGCCGAACTACCATCGCAAGCTTTTACAATTCTTGAAAAGGAAGTTATTGATATTGCAATTGTTGATATTAAACTACCCGAAATGGATGGGATAAAAGTTCTGAAAAAACTGAAAGAAAAACATCCTGACATTGAGGTAATCATGATATCCGGCCACGGAGATATGCAAAGTGTAATAGAAGCAATGCGATTGGGAGCCACCGACTATTTCCAGAAACCCTTTAGGCTGTTGGAAATCAATAATGCTATTGAGCGCACCAAACGTTTCATCAAGCTTAATAAGAAACTAAAGGATGCCGAAAGCAATGTTTCGCTTCTATCAAAAGAAATTCAGGACAGTATTGGGCATCGTTTACTGGGTAAAAGCGTAGCCATAAAAAACATTGTTAACCTGATGATGAAAGTTGCCAAAACCAGCGACACATCGGTTTTAGTTACAGGAGAAAGTGGCACAGGAAAGGAACTTATTGCCCGTGGAATTCATTTTTTAAGCAAGCGAAAAAAGAATTATTTTCATTCTGTAAACTGCTCAGCCATACCTGAAACTCTTTTCGAAAGTGAATTTTTTGGACACAAAAAAGGTTCGTTTACCGGAGCCATCGAGGACAAGCCCGGCTGGTTTGAAATTTCAAATAAAGGGACTTTATTTTTGGATGAAATTAGTGACATGCCCCAAAATCAGCAGGCAAAACTTTTAAGGATACTGGAAGACAAAATGGTAGGAAAAGTA
>JAOZQX010000204.1:0-2101 GCA_029931995.1 Bacteroidales bacterium | reverse complement strand
TGAGAGTCATTGCTGCTTCCAATCGCGACCTGGAAAACATGAGTGAAGAAGACAGGTTTCGTTTTGATCTATATCATCGCCTGAGTTCATTTATTATTCACATACCCCCGCTTCGCAAGCGACGCGAAGACATCCCCATACTGTTAAACTATTTTATAAATCAGTTTACAGATAAGATGGCATTATCTCTTAAATCAATTGATCCGAGGATTGAAAAAGAATTGATTCGATATAATTTTCCGGGAAATATCCGTGAATTAAAAAATATTGTTGAAAGAGCCCTAATTATTTGCGAAGGCGATGAACTAAGTCTCGATCATTTCATCCTGAATCCTAAAAAAATGTCTAATGAAGAAATTGTGATTCAAGAAGAAGAAAGTCTTGATTTAGAGCATACTGAACGGTCGCTCATTGTTAAAGCCCTCGAAAAATCGGCTTACAATAAATCGAAAGCTGCTGCTTTACTAAAAATTAGCTGGCAGTCGTTAGACCGACGCATGAAAAAATTTGGAATTAATATTTAGTCCGGTTTATTTTTAAATTTCTTTAATATATTTTCTAGCTCATCTTCCATCGACTTATTGTCATCTTTTTGACTAGCCAGTTCTTCGTTTGCCTTTTTCAGCGCTTTCTCCAGCTTATCTTTTTCGCCAAGAATATTAGCAATTTCGGTACTCAAGGCTTTCATTTCCTTTCTTATATCCTCCAAAGCATCTTCATCCGCTACACTTATATCTTCAGGTTTGATGTCGCTTTCCGATTTCAATAATTCATATGATTTTTTTATCTGACTGGCATTATTTTCCATCAAAAGTTGATCTTCTTTCAACTTCTTAATCTCATCCTTTAAAGCATCTACTTCCTCTTTTTGCATTTGCTTAAGGTTTGTAACCTTTTTACTATTTTTTCCGGAAGTTTTCTCCATTTGTTTACACCTCATCATGTACCTAATCCATGAAATCGCTACAATAATTAGAATAATGGAAACAACAACAACAATAAAGATTAAATTACTTTCTCGTTTTTTAGAGGTAACATTCTCTACATTCAGGCGAGCATTATCAGTAATTAGCTGATCCCTGACTCCTGTTAACTCTCTCAGTTTGGCTTCCAAATTTGCATTATTCGGTGTGTCAATCAGTAAACTATCTAATAAAATGTTATCAATCAAAACAACGGCTTCTAACCTACTGGAGAGTTCTACCATATTAATCCATGTTCGAATGGTCATGGTATCCTTAAAGGCTTTGTAATGCTGTAAATGTTGATTACGCTGATTAAGGAGCTCCGAACTATTTTCCTGAGCATATGTAACCAAAATTGCGAATAAAGTAATGCTGAGAACAAGCAAGATTTTTTTCATAGAATTTTATTTATAACAAAGTTAGGCAGTTTCAAAACAAAAGCCAAATCAAAAAAAGGACGCTGTGGCTAATCCACAGCGTCCTTAATATTTTTAATTGTCTTGGCTCTATTTTACAGCGTCAACAATAGCTTTGAAAGCCTCAGGGTTATTCATAGCTAAATCAGCTAAAACCTTACGACTTAAATTAATATTATTTTCATGAAGTTTACCCATGAATACAGAATAAGACATTCCGAATTCTCTGGCTCCGGCATTGATACGCTGAATCCATAAACCTCTAAATGTTCTTTTTTTGTTGCGTCTGTCGCGGTATGCATAGCTTTGGCCTTTTTCGTATGCATTTTTAGCCACCGTCCAAACATTTTTTCTACGACCAAATTGTCCTTTGGTCTGCTTCATTAACTTTTTTCTACGAGCTCTTGAAGCTACTGCATTTACTGATCTTGGCATTTTTTTAAATTTTTCTACTTTAAGCGCCCCTGCCGAACAGAGATCTTACGGCTCAAAATAAGTTAAACATTTGTTTACTTTTGAATCATTAGTCTTACATTTTTCTCATCTGCCGGATCAACGATAGTATCATGCGTTAAATTACGCTTTTGCTTTTTCGTTTTCTTGGTTAAAATGTGACTTTTGTAAGCATGCTTCCTCTTGATTTTACCAGTACCGGTTACAGTGAACCTTTTCTTAGCACTGGATTTCGTTTTCATTTTTGGCATTACTTAATTTGTTTTT
>JAOZQX010000203.1 GCA_029931995.1 Bacteroidales bacterium | reverse complement strand
CCACCAACATTACTGTCCATTACTGAATCAGTTTGTGGAGAAATAGAAACCACCAATGATTTACCTGCACCGGAATATTGGGTAATTCCACCAATAGGCCCTGATGAAATTACGATTTCGTTTTCAGGATCATTCCACTTTGTATCGGGTTTTGTGGCTTCCCATAAAAGTTTCAGTCCGTAGCCTTTTCCTCCGATGAATTTTTCTTTCATTAAAGCAGGAACCACTTTTTCTTTTATTTCGTTATTGCCAACATTGATGTATAAGGTTTTATCTGTATAACCTTTATCAAGTTCTGTCCACTTATAAGTCCAGTCGTTAAGCAATTTATGACTGTTTTTAATTTCTTCAATATTCATAATGATGTATTTTTTCGTATTTCGTTGTTAAAAACTTCACAAAAGTAATAAATACTTAAATTCTAATCATCTTAAATAAGAAAAATCTGTTATGTTATTTTTTGCATAACGATTTAAAATTCAATAAAATATTGAGAATAATAGATATGTCTCTTTTATTTAGAAAAACTATAAATATAGTGACTTGAATATTAGTCATATATTTGTAGAGTAGTATCAAATTAAAACCAAAATTTTTATAATGACTTTTGAGGAAATCAGGTCAATTTTATCAACTAAAACAATAGGAATTGCCGGATGTGGTGGATTGGGCTCAAATTGTGCTGTGGCCTTGGCTCGCATTGGTGTTGGAAAACTTGTTGTAGCTGACTTTGATGTGGTTCAGGAATCCAACCTGAATCGTCAATATTATTATAACGATCAAATTGGACAGAAAAAATCGTTTACTTTATCGGACAACATTTATTTTGTGAATGCAGATGTGAAAGTTATTGCTCATGATATTAAACTTGAACCGGAAGATATTGTAAAGATTTACAAAGATTGCGATATAATTATTGAGGCCTTTGATTTAGCTGAAATGAAGCAAATGATTATTGAAACTGTTTTGTCGGAAATGCCCGAAAAGCCTTTAATTTGTGGAATTGGTATGGCAGGTTTTGGAAATAATAATACTATTCGAATGGAGCAGCACGGCAATTTATATATTTGTGGCGATTTTGAAACCGAGATTGCTGATGATATGCCACCTATGGCTCCACGTGTTGGGATTGTTGCTAATATGCAAGCCAATCAAGCGGTTGAGTTAATTATTAAAAAGCATTTGAAAGATGGAGATCATACTAAATAACAGAAACGAAACGATAGAAAAGGATAGTTTGACAATGGCAGAACTCATCAAACTAAAGAATTATACTTTTAAAATGCTGGTAACAAAAGTTAACGGACAGCTGGTTAAAAAAGTTGATCGCGAAACATCCATTATTAAAGATGGCGACAAAGTTGTTGTTTTGCATATGGTGAGTGGGGGATAGTTTATACTATCTCAGCAACTACAAAAGTACTTCCTCCAATAAAAACTAAATCGCTACCATCTGCATTATTTACAGCCACATTATAGGCTTCCCTCACAGAACTGTAACTTTTCCCGTTCAATCCGGCTTTATGTCCTGCTTCCTGTAAAATATTTTCATCCAATCCGCGTGGAATATCAGCCTTACAGAAATAATATATAGCTTCGTGTGGCAATAAATTCAGAATATCTGTGATGTCTTTGTCATCCACCATTCCTAATATAAAATGAAGTTTATTGAATTTAGTTTGCCTAATTTGTTGTACAACATTTGAAACACCCTCCTTATTATGGCCAATATCGCAAATGGTTAATGGGTTATTCGACAGAATTTGCCAACGGCCACGGAAACCGGTATTTGATTTTACATCTTCAATGCCTTCAACAATTGTTTTTGTGCCAATCCCAAAAGTATCGGTCAATGTGTCCATGGCCTGAATAGCTGTAATTAGATTCTTAGATTGATATTCTCCAAGCAATGGGCATTCTAGATGTTCAATAAATAATTCAGCATTTTTCCAAATATCATACTCAGTTCCGGTACGGGTATTCGATAAAAGTTTGTCTTCAAATACCTTGTCGGCAAAAACAATTGTACTGTTTTGGGTTTTGGCTTTATCGATGAAAATTTCTTCAATTTCTGGTTGGGTTTCACCAATAATAACTGGAATATCTTTTTTAATAATTTCTGCTTTTTCGGTGGCAATTTTTTCAAGGGTGTCTCCCAAAAATTGTAGGTGGTCCATCCCAATATTGGTGATGATAGAAAGTATTGGCTTGAGTATATTGGTTGAATCCAACCTTCCGCCCATACCCGTTTCTATGACGGCAATGTCAACTTTTTCATCTGCAAAATATTGAAAAGCCAGGCCTACTGTCATCTCGAAAAAAGATGGTTTTATCTTTTTAAAATCTTTTTTATGTGATTTTACAAATTGAACTACGGTTTCTTCAGGGACCATTTCCCCATTAATTTTAATTCGTTCTCTAAAATCTTTTAAATGCGGAGACGTATATAAAGCAGTTTTAAAACCTGCTGCTTGTAAAATTGAAGCAATGATATGTGCTACCGAACCTTTTCCATTAGTTCCGGCAATATGAATGGATTTAAAATTATTTTGTGGATTTTCCAACAGTTGGCACAAAGCAATGGTATTGTCCAGATTAGCTTTGTAAGCTGCTTTTCCTATCCTTTGGTACATGGGTAGTTGGCTGTACATATAATCCAGGGTTTCTTTATAATTCATAGGGCTAAATTACGATTGACAAATAGTATATGGAAGTATAATCACAAGAAGTTTTAAACAGAAAAAATATTTTTTGGAAATGTTTTGCGTATAAAAAAAGGGCCGAAGCCCTTTTAATAAAAACTAGTATTACAATTAATTTAAAGCCTTTTTATATTTTTCGGTAAGTAGTATTGGAAGATATGATGCAATAAGCCCCATTAATTCTTCATCAGTTTTTTGAATATTTGTAATTATTTTTTGTCTGGCAAATTCGCTTTTGTCAATTCTTGCAATATTTGCAACTGGGTCTATACTCGTGTATTTAGATTGCAAATAACTAACCCCGAATTTATCTTTTTTACATTTATATTGAATCTCAAAATATTTTGATCTGACAATAAAGTTTCTGCAATTGTCAGTATGATTTAATGAAACGTAAATGGGTTGTTCTCCGTTTTCATAATCCAATAAATAAGTTTTAAGGTTTTGACCTTTAACTGAGAATTCTTTGTCGGAAATGCTAATTGTATAATTACCTAAATCGGTATTACTATTTCCACTTAATTGAGTGCTATTATTTTTAGCAAAAGAAGCGATGCTTACAAAACATGCTACTGTTAATACGGCAATTGATTTTATTTTCATGATTCTTAAATTTTTTGATTAATACTAAATACTTTATAAACGCTAACTTATAAAGAACCAATTTCATACCAAATAATATAGCATTCAACTAATCAGGTGTTTGCTTCTATTACCACCTATGACAAGATGTGCGAAAGTTATCTAATACTGTTCGCCTTCGTACGTAATGTTTTTGAACTTATTAATTGTTGAGGTAAAATTTCTGATAGTGAACGGCTCGTTATTAGTCGTTAATTGTTTAAAATAATTAATTGACACTTATGATCTACGTCATGATAATACCTGAGCTATTTTGTCAAACATCTATCAATATACATATGAAATTATTAGCCGGATGATAATCTTTTTTATAAATTTGCAGCCAGTATTATTTAAGCACTAAACTAATTAACTATGGAAATGTTTATTTTGATGGTC
>JAOZQX010000202.1 GCA_029931995.1 Bacteroidales bacterium | reverse complement strand
GCGAGTGGACACAACCAAAATATCTTATTAATGGGATGTATGCAACGATATCAAAAAATAATACGATTTATTATACTGATTTAACAAAGGGGTTTAAAAACCCAATAATTTCTAAAGCTGTTTTTGAAGAAGACAAAATTATATCTGTGGAAGCTTTGCCTGAGGTTATAAATGCGGGTAACGAAAATGCTCATCCATATATTCATCCGGATGAAAAATTTATACTGTTTGATTCGAACAAAGCGGGCGGGTATGGTAATTTCGATTTATACATAAGTTTTAATAATAATGGTGTATGGACCAAACCTGTGAATCTAGGTCCTGAAATTAACACCGAACATTATGAGTCAATTCCATATATATCTCCTGATGGAAATTTTTTATTTTTTTGCCGATATAAAGAGCAAGGTGATATTTATTGGCTTGACACAAAAATTATTTATAACTTGAAGCCTAATTATTTAAAATAGATCATCATGAAAAAGAATGCATTTTCAATTATTTTATTATTGTTGGTGTTTGTTACATTAACAAATTGCAGCTTTCATCAAAGTGCAGAAAATGAATTAGAGCAAGGAAAAAGGGTTTATTTGGATGGCGTTTTTTCTGAAAACGAATGGACGGCGGATGCGAAAATTTTTTCTTTTGAAGAATCTGAATTTGTAAAAAGCAGGGTTTATTTAAAACATGATGGTAATAATTTATTATTGGCTTATGAAAACCTTGACATTAAAGACACAACTTTTTTAATTCCTGAATTTTTTATTGACACAAAATTTGATAAAGGGGAGATCTGGAATGAAAATGATTTTTGGTTCCATGTTTCGGCTCAGGATTGTTATTGCAAGGGAAAACCAAAAGATTTTTCTAATTGCAGACCGGATTACCTGGTGTGGAGAGCCTCACCAAATCTTCCTTATAATGGGGCGTATGAAGCCATTGGTGTTTTCGAGATTTCAGTTCCGTTCGAGTTATTAGGCATTTCTTTAGGCGATACTATAGGTGTCTGTTTGTCGTTAAAGTTGTACCCACATGAAATAATTCTAAACTATCCTGAAACTGCTAATGCAGATAAACCCATTAGCTGGAAAGAGTTTGTGATAAAATAGCGTATAAAAACAAAAACATTTATTGGTTATGAAAACATACATCATCATTTTTTTAGTGCTACTGATAGGCTGTACAAGTAAAACTGTTCAAAATGAGGAGCAAGTCAAGAAAGAAGTTTGGGAAACCGTAAAGTCTCACAATATTGCATGGTCGCAGTTAGAAGATTTAACTGAACTGGAAAAATACGTTGATGAAAATATTATTTCCATTTCGCCACCTTTTAAAGAGCCAATTTATGGCAAGAAAGCCTATCTCGATGGCTATCAATCCTGGTTTGATCATGCACAGGTTGATTATTTTAGAGAAACCAACCCTCAAATACAGCTTTACTTAAATGGAACAATGGCTATGGTTACTTTCGAGATTGATATGGCCTTTGATTATGATGATCAGCACACTCCGGATTGGAAAGGCCGTGATGTAATGACGCTAAAGTTTGAAAACGGTCAGTGGTTATTAATTTCCGATTTGTTCGTGCAATATTCCAAAGAATAAATTCTTGATAAGGAGGATTTTATTTGGCAGACTTAAATATTTTTCACAATCAATAATATGCCAACTGCCAAAAGAATGGAGAAAATATAAATATTAAATCGATCTTTTTGAATTCGTTTATTTACCTGACCTCCAAAATAAACTGCTAATAAAATAAAAGGCAAAACATAAACATAATTCAGTAATACTTCTCTTGTCCATAATCCGGCGATTGAATGTCCAATGGCAATCATAAATCCGGTAGGTAAAAAATAACCTTGCATGGTAGCACGGAAAGTCCTTGGTTCCCATTTTCGTAAAGCACTGTAAACAACCACGGGTGGGCCGTTGGTGTTATAAGCCCCGCCCAGTATTCCCGAAATAAATCCGAAAACGTACGCCCATTTGTCATTTTTAAAATGTATAAGTTTTGGCTTAAAAATATTGAAAAGCGAAAACAAAACAATGATTGAACCCAGTACAATTTTTAACAAGCTCTCATAGCTTCCCTCTTTTAATAGAAAAATCCCAATTGGAATGCCAATAAAAGCCGTAATAATTAAAACTAAAACATCACGAAATTTAACCCTTTTCCACTCTTTGTACAAAATCAAAACCGAGTAAGTAACAGCACATGAACCCACCAAGGGAGTGGCTACTTCTAAGCCGATAAAAAGTGCAAGCAAAGGCATGGCAATCAGCGCATCTCCAAATCCAAAAGCGGAACGTACAAAAGCCGAAACAAAAATAATGGCTATAATAGAAATGAGTATCCAGTCCATAGTATTTAATGTTCAAATCTAAACAAGTTATTTTTATTCCTAAAATAAATAAGCAAAGATTTTTATGATAATTCGTATCTTTATAAAATGTTAATTAAAAGAATTGTTAGCACTAATGAAATGCCTTGGATTTTAATTCCCGGCTTATAACGTTACTACCTTTCATTTTTATTCTTAAACATCATTTTTTAACATTTTTAAATTTTTTATTATGAGTAATATAATTGTATTAGGTGGCGGTATGGTTGGCAGTGCTATGGCAGTAGATATGGCAAAAAACCATAATGTAACACTAACCGATTTAAGTCAGAGTGTATTAGATAATGTAAAACAAAAACATAAGAGCATAACAATTCAAACCTTAGATGTATGCAATAAAGTAGAGCTGCAACGAATTATAAAACAGTTTGATTTGGTAATAAATGCAGTGCCCGGTTTTTTAGGTTTCGAAACTTTAAGGAGCATTATTGAGGCCGAAATGAATGTAATTGATATTGCTTTTTTCCCCGAAAATTCTTTAGAACTAGATGCTTTGGCAAAAGAGAAAAATGTAACAGCGATTGTTGATTGTGGGGTGGCTCCGGGAATGGATAATGTTATTTTAGGGTACTATAACGAGAAAATGAAACTAAGCGATTTTGAATGTTTGGTTGGGGGATTACCAAAAGCAAAAAAATGGCCTTTTTGTTATAAAGCACCTTTCTCTCCAATTGATGTAATTGAGGAATATACCCGGCCTGCAAGGTATGTTGAACACGGAGAGGAAGTAGTTCGCGAGCCCTTGACAGATTGTGAATATGTTGAGTTTGATAAAGTTGGAACCTTAGAGTCTTTTAACTCCGATGGCTTGCGGTCTATCATTTATACCATGCCCCATATTCCTAATATGAAAGAAAAAACCTTACGTTATCCCGGTCATGTTGAGTACGTGAGAGTTTTAAAAGAAAGCGGATTTTTTAGTGAAGAAAAAATAGATGTAAAAGGCATGCAGGTTTCTCCCTTGGATTTTACTTGTAAAATTTTGTTTAACGAATGGAAATTAGGTGAAACCGAAGAAGAGTTAACTGTAATGAGAGTGACCTTGAAAGGCGAAAATGCCAACGGGCAAACAGAGGAAATCGTTTATAATATGCACGATGAATATTGTAAGGACACCAACACCTCTTCTATGGCTCGAACAACAGGCTATACGGCTACTGCAGCAGCCAATATGTTTTTAGATGGCTTGTTCTCGGAAAAAGGGGTTTTCCCTCCCGAATTAGTTGGCAAGCATGAAGCCTGTTTTAACTATTTCTTAAAATATTTAGAGGAAAGAAACATCCATTATATTAAAAGCGTACGCTTGATTTAATTTTCA
>JAOZQX010000004.1:8035-13887 GCA_029931995.1 Bacteroidales bacterium | reverse complement strand
GTTGAAGAAATTAACCAAATATACACGACAACACAAAACCCAAATGATGGTTCAGCAAATTTAATCTCCAAATGGGATTTCAGCCAAGGCAGTGGTAGTACAGTTAACGATCCTATTGGAGGCAACAACGGAACAATTTATGGAGCAAATTGGGGGGGGACTGGTGTTTCTGGCAGTTGTTTATCATTTGATGGTAATGATGATTATGTAATTGTTCCAAATTCAGGGAATTTAAACCTCACCAGCGCAATCACGATAATGGCATGGGCAAAAATAACCGAAAATAAAACAGCTAAAGTTGTAGAAAAAGGAGACTGGGATGGGCACGGTATTGGACTCGACATATGGCAAGGCTGGAAAGCAGGAATTCGATTGGCTAACAATACCAGCAAAAGTCTTAATTGGAATAATGGTAGACCAATATTAGGTGAATGGTATCATATTGCAATGACATATAATGGAACTATGTTAAAATTATATGTAAATGGTCAACTTAAGAACAGCGAGGAAGTTGCAGGGCAATTAAAAATAAATTCACGTAATGTTTCATTTGGTTCTGATCAAGGTGATCAAAAGTTTTTTAATGGTTTTATTGATGATATCAGGATTTATGGTGCAGCTTTAGGTCACACTGAAATTCAAAGTGTATTTCAAAAACAGGATGCTGCAGAGGATGCTGATGGTGATGGCATTCCCGATAATGAAGATGACTACCCGGAAGATCCCGGTAGGGCTTTTAACAATTTTTATCCTGCTACATCATACGGAAGTCTTGCATTTGAAGATTTGTGGCCGGGTAAAGGAGATTATGATTTTAATGATCTGGTACTAGATTATCGGTTCACAACAATTACAAACGCAGCAAACAAAGTAAGCGATATCAAAGCAAATTTTGTAATCAAAGCAATTGGTGCTGGCTTTAGTAATGGTTTTGGTTTTCAATTACCCAACCCCGACATCCAAAATACAGATGTAAATATTAGCGGATATGATTTACAACAAGGCATCATTACGCTAAATGAAAATGGAGCAGAAGCAGGTCAAGACAAAATTACTGTCATCGTTTTTGACAATGCAAAAGCCATTATGCAAGCAGCATCAGGATTTGGAGTTAATGTAACACCATCGGCTCCATATGTTGAACCTGACACAATTAAAATCAATATTAATTTCAACTCAGACACATATATTTCTGAAGACATTAATATTCATAATTTCAATCCTTTTTTAATTGTTGATGGCGAAAGAGGAAAAGAAATTCATCTACCAAATATGAGTCCGACAAATCTTGCTGATGATAGTTATTTCGGAACAATGCACGACAATTCAAATGCTAACAGCAATAGATATTACAAAACAGCAAATAATTTACCTTGGGTCATTAACATCCCAATAGTTTATTCTTATACCGTTGAGAAAGCAGAAATTATTTCTGGACATTTAAAATTTGTTGAATGGGCAGAAAGTGGTGGAGAGTTATACACTGATTGGTACCAAGATTTGACCGGTTATAGAAACGAAACAAATATATTTGCTATACCAAACTAACAATAAAAACCCGCTATCGCGAGTCTTTATTCATATCGTAAGGACTCGATAGGATCTAATTTTGCTGCTTTGTGGGCAGGTATTATACCTGAAATAACAGCTACAGAAAAGCATAAGCCAACGCCTAATAATATCCATTCCCAAGGAACAATAAATGCACTTCCTATTACAAGAGACATTATATTTCCAATTAATATACCTAAGAATATTCCTACAAGACCTCCTAATTGGCCAATCACAATTGCTTCAACAAAAAACTGATTACGAATAGTTCGCTTTGTAGCTCCCATTGCTTTACGAACACCTATTTCGCGAGTACGTTCAGTAACCGAAACAAGCATAATATTCATCAGGCCAATGGCTGCACCCATCAAAGTAATTAAACCGATAAAAGTAGCAGCGAGCCTTACCTTGCCGGTTAAACCAATTAACATTTCAGCAATCGAATCACTTTTAGCTACACCAAAAGTATCCGGTTCGCCAAGTATGTCACCACGAATCACACGGAACAATCCAGTAGCTTCGCCAATAGCCGGTTCCATTTTTTCAGACATATCAACATTTATATTGATGCTAAAATTCATATTGGGTCGCGAAAAATATTGACGTACATTATTTAAAGGCAATATGCAACGTCGATCGCTATTAAAACCTACACTCGATCCTTTTTCTTTCAGCACACCAATTATCCTGTATTTCCCAGGGCCTACCGAAATAATTTTATCAATCGGATTTTCATTTTTTTCAAACAGTCGACTCGCAATCTCACTCCCGATTACCGCAACACTCGATCCAAAATAAACCTCGTTCTGATTAAAATTCCTACCCTTTTCAATTTCCAATCCGGAAGTGATAAAATAATTTTCATCCGAACCAACTATGCGAACATTGGGATCTGTTTTTTTCGATTCATATTTTAGAGTTGCAATGCCGGTACCAAAAGTATAAACTGAGGTATAAGCCGGAAAAGTATAAGTGTCTTTAAATTCGAGGGCTTGCTTATAGGTAATTGACTGGAAACGTTCACTTCGCTGATTGCCTCCACCAATGTGTATATTCAATTCTCTATTTCGTAGAGTAAAAGTATTGGCACCCATCATTGCAAAATTCTCGTTCAGGGAGTATTTTATAGAGTCGATAGCTGTTAATATTCCAACCAAAGCCATGATGCCAAAAGCAATAATTAAAACGGTAAGAATACTCCTGAGCAAATGACTCCGAATAGCCTCCAGCGAAATACGTATGTTTTCAACGATCAGGTTGTTCATAAATTATTTTTTTATGCCATAGGCCAAATCTCCGGCATCGCCCAAACCAGGCACAATATATGATTTAGCAGTTAACTCATCATCGATAGCACCAAGCCATAAACTCACTTTTGTACTTGGCAAATGTTTTTTTATGTATTCAACACCTTCGGCACTAGCTACTGCTGAAACAAAATGTGTGTGCTTCGGTTTTCCATTGGTCAACAACTCTTTGTAGGCCATCACAAAAGAAGCTCCACTGGCCAGCATCACATCCGAAATAATCAAAATACGATTTTCCAAATCGGGGCTGGATGAGTACTCAATCCGAATATCAAATTTTTCGTTTTTTTGATATTTTCTATAAGCTGAAATAAAGGCATTATCGGCACGATCAAAATAATTTAACATGCCTTGATGCAAAGGTATTCCTGCTCTAAAAATTGTTGCCAACACAGGTTGTTCTTTTAAAAGCGGAATATTTGTGACACCAAGCGGGGTAATAATTTCCTCGGATTCATAATCAAGTTTTTTACTTAATTCGTAAGCAAATATTTCACCTAAACGTTCAAGGTTTTTTCTGAAACGCATTCTGTCAGTTTGAATTTTTTCGTCTCTAAGTTCTGACAAGAACTGGTTCAACAAACTATTTTTTTTACCAAGATTATAAACCATAATTATTAAATTTTTAGCTAAGCCCCACAAATGTACAAAAAAGCAAGTAATACCAAAGCCTACATAAACTATTTCAATTTTCGATGCATTTTAAAACCAAATCGGTGAAACAGTTTCATCCGATTTATTATCAATTTCAAATACCAAACCTCTTGCGCCCCAAAGCTCTTATAAAAGCGTGCAAGTGACTCATCGTTCGACCCTTCAAAATCGAAGGTTAAATGCCGTTCAGCATGATCCTGAATGTAAGCATCCAATAAAAACGGCATAGCACCTACTTGTTTTCCGGAGGCACTTAATCCCGAAAATAAAAAACTAGCCCGGTTATGAGAACGTATAAAAACACCTCCTGCACAAAGCTCATTCATCCGCGTATAAACTCCGTATACATCGGTCATGCCCTTGTAAACACCCGAATAAACCAAGCGCTTAAAACGCAAATAGTCAGTATCCTTAATGTTTCCAAATTCCTTTCCCCGATTTTCTCTAAACAAACGAATTACCTCATCGGGTTTTATATTTTTATTAATGCTTAAGTCGGCTTTATCTGCTTTTCTCAAATTATCTTTCAGGCCTTTAGAATATTCTTTTCGAATTTTATCATACGATTTAATCAAATCTAACTCAAGATTTAATTGAGGGGAGCTGTCAAATTTCCGATTATCAATTTTATTCAGGGCGTTTAAATTAATTTCGGCATATTTGTATTTTGATGGGATTTTATCAATGAACTTTTCTACCACTTCCGAGTTCAAAATTTTTCGGGAAAATAAACCCAACTGCTGCGTGAAAAATGGCTGATAAATTAAATCGACACCAAATTTTCTTTTTACTACTAAGGGGAAAACTCGTTCATAATCGCCTTCGACCAAAGCGTGCCACTCCTGACAAACCGCATCCAAATACCAGCTGTATGCATACACCAAACCATTGAACGAATGGGCAATACAATTATCCCATTTATCTGCTTCAATTTCGTGGTTTTGCAAGTAGCGGATGTTCATCAGCTTTTTGGTTTTAATTTTTCGGTAAGCTCGTTAAAAAAATTCATTCGCAATGGGTCATCAGCAATGAAAGAGTTGTGCCAAATCCCAATCATCACACCTCCAACTTTTTGAACAAGTATAGCTGTTTTTTCGACCAGCGTTAAAGCCTTTTCATTCGATAATTTTAAATAATCGAAGAGTGTTCCGTCCATAAATGCAAATGGATAAACTTTCAATGCCGTTTTTTCTTCTTTCGTTAAATCATAAAAATAAAACGGGAAAGAGGTGCTTGCTCTAAAGCCAATGTGCGAAGGATAACCCATCGAATAATCCTCCTTAATTCCAATATCTATCAAATCCTGATAGGTGTATGGGAAAGACAAACGAATAAAATGCTGCCGACTTTGTAAAGGCTTAGATGCATAAATTTTTTTAAATCTTAAAACTTCTGATTTTAATTCCCTTTTACTATCATTGGAACGGTATGAGGGATGCAGGGCAGGTTTAAATCTCGAATTTAAATGCTTTAGGAAATCGGAAACAAGTGGATTTGAAATTGAATTATTTTTATCGAAAGTGCTATATCGTCCAAAATTTATAAATGCAAGAGGCTGATCACACATATGCTTTGTACCCGACAATAATTCATCAAAATTATCAAAGGGATCTTTTTCTTTACCCTTAAAAACGCTTATTCTTTTCTTTAACAAATCAAATTTCAACGACAATAAATTCCGAAAGCTCCCTCCCAGCAACCGCCAAAATGGTTTTGCTTTGTGAGCAAACAACACATCAATATCGAAGGTGGGTAAATATTGGTAATTGTTTTTTTTGAAATTCAACATTGGATATTTTGAACCCAGCACCAGTTTCAACTGAACAATCAAGACATCTACCAAAGGAATTCCCAAAAACTTATTTTTATACGCAATGCTTTGTTGAGGAATGTACCTGCCATGCAAATCATATTTCACTTTATGGCCATATTCCTCATATCGGGTGATCAAATAAAAAACCAGCGAAAAAATATCAAAAGGCAAGGCAGCGGATTCATCCACTTTAAAAAACACAGGAAGTGCCTTCCATAAAAAGCAATCCGGCTGAGGCTCATCAATTCCGTTTTCATTTAACAAACCGTAAGGTTGAAACCAAATTTCTTTTCCTAAACGAGTATTCGAATAATTAAACTTAGATCCGGCATATGCAAGAAACTCTTTGGCATCTTGTGTAAATTGCCATTCCAAACCCAAAAAATTGCTTAACACCTGATCAAGAATATAATCGAGGCGGGCAGTTTTATCTATTGAATAAACAAGAAGCATTTTAAAATTTCGTTCCACTATCTAACAAAGATAAGGGAAATTCTAAATCAAATTAATTCACAAATTGTCGATAA
>JAOZQX010000004.1:0-8025 GCA_029931995.1 Bacteroidales bacterium | reverse complement strand
ATTTCTTACTTTTGAAGAAATAAAATATCAGACAGCAGCATGGAAAATTTTGTGGTTTCAGCAAGGAAGTACCGACCTATAACTTTTGATACGGTAGTTGGGCAAAAGTCGATAACATCCACTCTTAAAAACGCCATTAAAAACAATCATCTGGCGCAAGCCTTTTTATTTTGTGGTCCGCGGGGTGTTGGGAAAACAACCTGTGCACGTATTCTTGCGAAAACCATTAACTGCCAAAATATAAAAGATAATATGGAGGCTTGCGATGAATGCGAGTCCTGTACTTCCTTCAATAATTCGGCTTCATTTAACATTCACGAATTGGATGCCGCTTCCAATAATTCGGTGGAAGATATTCGGAATTTAGTGGAGCAAGTACGCATTCCGCCTCAAGTAGGGAAATATAAAGTGTATATCATTGATGAGGTTCATATGTTATCATCGGCGGCTTTTAATGCTTTTTTGAAAACGCTGGAAGAGCCTCCTGCCTACGCCAAATTTATTTTGGCTACAACCGAAAAACACAAGATCATCCCGACCATTTTATCGCGCTGCCAAATTTTTGATTTTAAACGTATTGGCATTGACGACATTGCCAAACATTTGCAATTTATTGCCGAAAACGAAAATGTAAAAGCCGAACAGGATGCCTTGCATATCATCGCTCAAAAAGCAGATGGTGCCCTGCGAGATGCCCTCTCAATGTTCGATCAAATAGTTAGTTTTTCGGGTGGAGATATCAATTATAAAAACGTGATTGAGAATTTAAATGTACTCGATTACGATTATTATTTTCGCATCATCGATGCCATTTTAGCTAAAGATATTACGCAGTGCCTGCTCATTATTAATGAAATTATTGACAATGGTTTTGACGGACAACATTTTATTATTGGCCTGGGCGAACACCTTCGCAATCTTTTGGTTTGTAAAAATGAAGCAACGCTAAAATTGCTGGAAGTAGGCGAAAACATTCGGGAAAAATATGGTCAGCAATCGCAAACTTGCGACAGTAAATTTTTACTCGAAGCCCTGGAAATTAATAACCGTTGCGACGTTTCGTATAAAATCAGTAATAATAAAAGGTTGCTCATGGAGCTTGGTCTGATGCAAATGTGTTCCATTGGAGATACGCCTGCAAATCAAACTGCAACAAAACCAATTCAAGTTAAGGTCGTGCCAAAACCGGAAGCCAAGAAAGAAGTTGCGCCAACTCCCAAACAAGAAATTAAAGAGGAGACTGTTGAAGCTCCTAAACCTCAATCATACGAAAAAAAGGCAGAGGAAATTAAATCTCCTCCGGTAGTTGAAGAAGCAAAAGAAGAAACGACTTCCGCAGCAAAAACTAAAATTCCGAGCTCATTCTCAATCAAAGATTTTAATAAAAAAGAGGAAGAAAAAACAGAAGCTCAAAACGGGCTAACAGATCCTGCTGATTTACCCGCAACTGATTTCGATCAGGAAAAACTGGATGGCGTTTGGACAACTTATCTGGACTCCTTGAAATCTTCCCTGCCGGGCTTTAGTTCTGCCTTGCTTAAATACAAGCCCCTGCTGAAAGACGATTTTTTGGTGGAATTTAATATCGATAATAAGATTATTGCCAGCGATCACATCAACATTGCCGACTTACAAGGACATTTAAAAGAGGAGTTAAATAACTACAAAATTGTTTTGAAACCTGTGGTGGTAAAAAAACAAGAACAGCAAACAGCCTATACCGATAAAGAAAAGTTTGAGAAGATGGCCGAGAAAAACCCAGACATCTTAAATCTTAAAAACAAACTTGATTTGGAAATTGATTTTTAAAATTTAACGATATAAGATTGTCGATGTTCAATTTTCGATTTAAATATTTCTTGTCAAATGGGTCTTTTCTTTTGGTTCGTCCCGACAAGTCGGGATGAACGAATAAAACAACACCCGACATATAAAATACGGACAAAAATCAAGTCCTAAAGTTTAATTTAGATTCCTTTATACATTAAGTTTCTTTAGTTTTGTGGCAAACACAAAAACAGAACGATGAAATTATTTGCACGGTTTTTACTTTGGATCATGGGTTGGAAAGTAAAAAGCAGACTACCTTCCGAACTTAAAAAATGTGTGATAATGGTTGCCCCGCATACCAGTAACTTTGATTTTTTCATCGGCCGCTTAGCTTATTACTCCTCGGGCTTAAAAATAAAATTCCTGATCAAACAAGAAGCGTTTATTTTTCCGTTCCGAAACATTTTAAAATCCTTTGGAGGGATTCCTGTCAATCGTAAAGAAAAATCGAACATGGTAGCCCAGATTGCAAAAATGTTTGAAGATAATGATCGTTTTCTTATTGCCGTTACCCCCGAGGGAACCCGCAGATTAAGCAGCCAGTGGAAAAAAGGATTTTATTATATCGCCAAGAAAGCGAAAGTGCCCATTGCCCTTGGGTACATCGATTATAAAAAGAAAGAAGGTGGATACGGACCCATGATTACCCCCGGCGATGATTACGAAAAAGACCTGAAATTTATTGAGAATTTTTACAAAGATGTAAACCCAAAATATCCCGAACAATTTAGTCTTTCGCCTAAAATAAAAACTCCCGTGAAGCCAAAAAAAGCAACACGAGAGCTAGAAAATCAATATTGTTGTCGGAAATAGTTTTTAAATTTTACTGTACACCACTTTAATAGAATAATCGTACCAGCCGGGTTTTTCCTGTGTGTCGGGCCAATACTGCTCGAGGGCATTTACCTCAGCCAATACTTCTTCGATACCGGCATCGCGATCTTTAAGTTCTTGAAGTTTTGCTACCAGGTTTTCGAAAAAAACACGGGTTGTAGTTATATAGGCTTTGTCGGTGGCCGGGCCATGACCGGCACACACATGATCAATTTCCATTTCTTCCCAACTTTTCAAAATGCTTACCCAGTCATTTAAGTTCCCAGTTGGATCGCCGTAATAGGGGTAATAATTCACCTGAACATCGTCTCCCACCAAAATCACTTTTTCTTTTTCGAAATAGGCATAAATCGAACATTTGGAATGACCTCCTGCATCGCGGAGAATAAGTTTGCTATCGCCTGAACCTAACATATACTCACCTTCGAACCAAACCGTAGGCGCTCTGAATTTTGCCGACTCAAGAGCTTTGTCAAAATTAGGAAACACTCTCATATAGCCTTCTTTGTATTTTGCGAAATCGATGGCGAGTTGACCCTCACACATACGTTTTGCTTTTAACGAGGAAATATAAGGTAGGTCTTCAAAGGCTGCCATGCCAAAGAAGTGATCGACATGAAAATGGCTTTGTACCAATGCAATGGCTTTGCGTTTGTATTTTTTCTCCATTGCACGACGAAACTCCTGCCCGATCTCGGTAAAAAAACTACAATCGAAAAATACGAGTCCGTCATCCAATGCGATACAAATCATATTGGAGCCTTGTTCTTTTTCGTTGTGCACCATAACTACCGATTTGGAAACTTGTACATAGTTTAGTTCCGAAATTCCGGTATGCTCTTTTAGAAAAGTGGCACGTTCTGCTTTTTTTCCGTTATCACAGGAAAATAAAAATAGGCTTAAGAATAAAAATAAGATTGTTTTTTTCATGGGTTATAAAAATTAGTTCAGGACTAAAATAGTAAAAGCAAATTAAACTGGCTGACGCTGAGAAACTAAAACGACCAGCATTTTGATTTTATAGATATTTTGCGGATATTTGACTATGTAATTGGTATTTGCTCTATTACAAACTATACGTGCTCCCCCAAACTTTAACAACAAATGTTGATGAATATAATATTGAGAAAATATATAAAACAATTAAACTTGCGCTTTATATACTAGTTAGCCCTCATTAAAAACAACATCGTAAAATGAATATTTAAAGCATTATCAGAAGGGAATGGAAGAATATCAGAAACAAATATCACTTCATTTATAAATTATCTGCTTGATAGTGCGAATGAATTGAACAATTCCTTTTTTCTATTATTTGTCAATCTAATTGATGAATCATTGAAGAAAGATTCATTGACAGTATTACTTGAAATTAAAGGAAAAACATTGCGTGAGAGAATCTTAAATTTTTCTGAAAGTTATGTTGTTTATTGTGAACCTGAATATTCAATAAAAGCAGAAGATGGAAGCCATCAAATTCCTGATATACTTTTGCGTATTCAGAAGAAAATAGGAGAAAAAGAAATTGCATACTTGATAATTGAAAACAAGATTAAGAAAAGTGCGATTCAAAAAGGTCAATTAGAAAAGCAGTTTGACTATTTTACTCAATCAGAAGAATATGAAGAAGGTAAGCCTGTTTACTCGATTCTGATAACTCCAGATGAAAGTGTTTTTGAAAGTACTTACAAAGATGGAAAAAACAATAATCCAAATACAATTTGGCTGAAGTGGGTAAATCATTCAACTCCCGAAAAATCTATTGAGTCAACGTTGAGACAATTAATCATTTCAGACCAAAAGGCAGAGATAGAACCAATAGACCCAAACACAAAGTTTATCCTAAAATCATTCATTGACTACATTGCGAATGAATTTATGAAGAGAACGAAAGGGAAAAAGAACCATAGTTACAAAGGTTTTGAAGAAGTCGATGCTGCATTTTACTGTTTGAAAGAGAAGAACTATTACATTAAGAGATATTCAAATAAAATGATTCGTCTTTTTGATAAAGATGGCGACTTACTTGAGATGGACGTTAAACCGATTTTGCGAGAAATAATAAAAGAGTACAGTCTCAATATTGAACTGAAACTCACAACAGGAAGAAATAAGAATACAAGAAGTTTAGGAAGAGAAATAATAAACGAATTGAAAAAGAAAAACGAGGGCTAACAAAGAACTGAGCTAAAATCCAAACAATTCTTTCATATAATGCTTTGCACTGCGGATTGTACTGACAACGGCTCATAAAACATAGCACCTGCCTGCCGAAGGCAGGGTTCGTAACAATAAAAACGTAAGTCAAAATACTGTTAGACAAGAAAGTTATATGATAAAGAAGCTTTAAATAATTATCCGACTTGAAATAGTATGTAAAGAAAACTGGATTATTTTATCATAATAATGTATCTTTGTAAAGAAAATTGAAATATCTTTACATAATGAAATCAGAAGAACTAAAAAAATTACCACTTAACAAAGACATTGAAAGTCGGAAAATACTAAAAAAGTTGGCCTCAGCTCATCGGGCATTAGCAGAACTAAAAGGGGTTGTATCAAGTATTCCAAATGAAAATATTCTAATCAACACATTGGGACTTCAAGAAGCAAAAGACAGTTCTGCAATTGAAAATATCATCACAACCCACGATGATATTTATAAAGCAGAATTAAAACTTGAAGGGTTTAAATCCTTAAATGCCAAAGAAGTTCAAAACTATATTGCAGCACTAAAAACAGGATTTAAATTAATTTCTAAAAATAAAATCCTCACAAACAATGATATCATTGAAATTCAATCGGTACTTGAAAAAAACAATGCAGGATTTAGAAAAGTTCCTGGAACTGCACTAAAAAATGCAAGAACAGGAAAGACAGTTTATACACCTCCACAAGATTATCAGACAATTCAAAACCTAATGAAAAATCTTGAGCAGTTTATTAATGATGAAACCATATCTGATTTTGACCCCTTAGTAAAGATGGCAATCATACATTATCAATTTGAAAGCATCCACCCATTTTATGACGGAAATGGAAGAACCGGACGAATAATTAATGTGCTGTATTTAGTGATGAATGAATTATTGGATTTGCCAATTTTATATTTAAGTAGATATATCATAGAAAACAAGAGTAAATATTACAGCCTCTTGCAAGAAGTTAGAAAAACTGATGATTGGGAAAATTGGATTCTTTATTTGTTAGGTGGAGTAGAACAAATAGCAAAAGAAACGATTGTATTAATTGAAAAAATTAAAGAATTAATTTTCGAGTACAAAAATTTATTAAGAGATAATTATAAATTTTACAGCCAGGACTTATTGAATAATCTATTCAAACATCCATACACAAAAATTGAGTTTATTGAAAATGATTTAGGAGTTTCGAGAATTACGGCCTCAAAATATTTAAATCGGTTATCAAATGATGGACTTTTGAAAAAGCAAAAACTTGGGACAGGAAATTATTTTATAAATGTAAAATTAATAGAAATATTAACATTGAAAGGATAAGTGTTTGGCTAACACGCTAAAAACATAGCAAGTTCCGATTAGCGTATTTTTACGGTTTCAATAAGTTTTCTTAATTTTAGATTGCAAAAATTTATAGCTATGAGATACTCCTCAATTATAATTTCGATTTCTGTTTTTTTCTTATTCCTAAGTTGTGATTCTATTAAGGAGCCGGCACAAAATTCCACGTCTAAAAATTATGAAGACTTGGTGGTCTTATATAAAGAATGGCGTGCTTTTGAAGAACCTCCTTTATTGGATGGAGCACCCGACTATAGTGCTGAAACTTTTAAAAAACGTTGGCCTGAGTTTAAGAATTTGCAATCAAAACTCAATGCTTTTGATACTATAAATTGGCCTGTTGAACAGCAAATTGATTGGTATATTATTTGGGCCGAAATGAATGGATATGATTTTAATCAGCGGGTTCTGAAACCGTGGGTGCGAGATCCGGCCTTTTATAAATCGCTTTGGACGGCCAGAAGTGATGTCCCCGCTCATGAAGGCCCTACCCACCACGGCACTACAGAAATTTGGCAGTATTCTTTTCCTTTGAATCCTACAGAAAAAGAAAAACTATTGAAAGATCTTAGGGTAATTCCTGCCTTGAATGCTCAAGCCATGCTGAATTTAACCGGAAATGCCAAAGATTTGTGGGTGGCAGGCATCCGCGATATTCGTTTGCAAAGTGAGAACCTCAAAAAAATATTTGAACTACCAAACGTTATGAACGATACTGAATTGGTGTCAACAATCCAACTTGCTATTGCTTCGACCGATGAGTTTGCTACCTGGCTGGAGTCAGAAGCAAGATCAAAAACAGGATCTTCGGGCATTGGAAAAGAAAACTATACTTGGTACCTACAAAATGTGCATCTCGTTCCTTTAACCTGGGAAGATGAGGTTATGCTACTGAAACGTGAATTGGCTCGTGCATGGTCTTCATTAAAATTAGAAGAACACAGAAATAGAAATTTACCGAAACTTGTAGATGCAGACTCTCCGGAAGCATACCAAGTACTGGCAGAAAAATCGGCTCAAAGTATATTGGCATTCTTGGAAAAGAATGAAATGGTAACGGTAGAAGATTATTATGAATCGATATTATATGAACATTTGGGAACATTCACTCCAAAAGAAAAACGTAATTTTTTTTGGATTACAGCTCATTACGATCCAAGACCCCTCTATTCGCATTTTTATCATTGGATAGAATTGGAGCGATTGGAGAGGTATCCTCACGAAAGTGAAATTCGTCGTGCGCCATTGTTATACAATATTTTCGACTCCCGCGATGAAGGCATTGCAACAGGAGTAGAAGAAATGTATATGCAGGCAGGCTTGTATGACGACAATCTCAGGGTTAGAGAAATCGTTTATATTTTGATTGCCCAACGTGCTGCACGAGGATTAGGCTCTCTTTATGCCCATGCCAATGAAATGACGATGGAAGAAGCCGGAGGCATTCATGCAGAATACACCCCTCGCGGATGGATGAAAACAGAAAAAGAATTACGCATCTTCGAACAACATTTGTATTTGCGTCAACCCGGATACGGTACCAGTTATATTACCGGTAAATATTTGGTCGAAAATGCTTTGGCCGATTATGCCCGAATAAAAGAATCGAAAAACGAAAGCTTTCGAATAAAAGATTTTTTAGATCAACTAAATACCATGGGTGATATTCCCATTTCACTTGGTCATTGGCAAATGACAGGTGTCGATGAACACCTCAAGCAAATAAGAAAAGAATAGTTGTATTTTGCTTTGCTTATAAGAAAATTAAGAACAGCCTGAAAATTAAATCAAGCGTCCGCTTTTAATATAATGGATGTTTCTT
>JAOZQX010000201.1:2620-3741 GCA_029931995.1 Bacteroidales bacterium | reverse complement strand
AATTTTTACTATCGCAAAACAAAATAATTTTGCTCTACCCGCAGTAAACGTTGTGGGCACCGATTCTTTGAATGCCGTTTTAGAAGCAGCCAAATTGGTGAATTCGCCAATAATCGCCCAATTCTCGAATGGCGGTGCAGCCTTTTATGCAGGCAAAGGTGTGTCGGGCGAAAAAGCAGCCATTGCCGGAGCTGTTTCGGGAGCTATTCATATTCATCAATTAGCCGAAATTTATGGTGTGCCGGTAATTATTCATACCGATCACGCTGCGCGCAAATTATTAACCTGGATCGATGGATTATTAGATGCCGGAGAAAATTACTTTAAAAAGAACGGAAAACCCTTGTACAGCTCACATATGCTTGACCTATCAGAAGAGTCTTTAGAAGAGAATATTGAAACCTGTAAGCGTTATTTAGAGCGTATGAGCAAAATTGGGATGACCCTCGAAATTGAACTCGGAATTACCGGTGGTGAAGAAGATGGCGTGGATAATACCAATGTTGACAGTTCAAAATTATATACACAGCCCGAGGAAGTTGCTTACGCATATGAGCAATTAAGTAGTGTGAGCAATAGCTTTACCATCGCAGCAGCTTTTGGCAATGTACACGGAGTTTACAAGCCGGGTAATGTTCGCTTAGAGCCTGTTATTTTAGCTAATTCTCAAAAACACATTCAAGAAAAATATAATACCGGAACTAATCCGGTAAGTTTTGTTTTTCATGGAGGATCAGGATCAGCCAAAGAAAAAATCAGAGAAGCCATTTCGTACGGTGTGGTAAAAATGAATATCGATACCGATACTCAATGGGCCTTTTGGGATGGTGTGAAAAACTATAACGAAAAAAACAAAGCCTATCTTCAGGGGCAAATCGGAAATCCGGATGGTGATGACATTCCTAATAAAAAATATTACGACCCGCGAAAATGGTTGCGCTAAGGGGAAAATTCTATTGTTGAACGATTAAAAATTGCCTTTGAATATTTAAATGCTTTCTGTTTTGCTTTTAGTCCCATCCATGGCAGCTTTCCTTTGGCTAAGTATACAAGGAGATAGCCAACAGCGCACAGGTCGTCTCACCGACTCTGCTCGATTCCTTGATGAGCGAAAATGGAGG
>JAOZQX010000201.1:0-2610 GCA_029931995.1 Bacteroidales bacterium | reverse complement strand
TTAATTAAAGAAATGGCTCAACCAACAGATCGAGAATTTGATAATGCATTAAGAAATTATCAGAAAGCACTATATCAGACTTTTAATGTGGCCTTTTTTTATGCTCGATTATAAACCGCTCAAAACATTTTTGGGATGGATGCTTAGGACAGGAACGGGTGAATTATTTACCATCTGCGAGGCATAAGGGCCTAATAATATATTGGAAGCCGAACGTTCCTGCTCGGTCATAATTGCGATTAAATTTGCCTCAATTTTTTTAGCGTACTCAATGGTGGAATTTGTAATATTATCTGTCCTTTGAGTTATATGTTTGTATTTAATACCTTCTTCTTCTAAATATTCTAGCATTTGCTTAGCATACTTATCAACCCGTTGTTGTACTCTTCGAGATGTGGCCGAATACAAAGCCAACACATGAACTTCTGCATCAAAATAGCTGGCCAATACAGCGGTAAAAATAATTTTTTGGCGAGTTTCTGCTGTGCTATCAACAGGAAAAACAATACTCTTTAACTCTCTATGGATATCAATTTTACTGCTAATACTTATAACAGGAATATAGGTTTCTGAAATAATTTTATTTGTATTACTCCCAACCCAAAATTCTTCAAACCCCGATGCTCCATGCGTTCCAACCACAATTAGCGAAACATCATGTTCAGCAGCAGCTTTCACAATTTGACGATAAATTTTTCCTTCCCTGATTTCAAATTTCATTTTTTGTTTAAAATCAGGCTTATATTTCAAAATTAGTTCTTCAAAGCGTTTTGTAACCTCCTCAATAATATTATCAGAATCGTAGGTAAGTAATTCTTTTTGCGATTCGGGACGGTTCACCCATACCATGATAATATCCTTTTTTGCTTTACGGGCAATACTCAAAGCATGCTCTAAAGCATTAATGGAACAGTCTGAAAAGTCAATTCCAACAAGAAGGTCGTTCATAATACAATTTTAATTTTTTAAAAGCTTGGGGAATTTTATTTTATCCCGAATTACAAAAGCATTGGGGTATCGTCGGGCAATTCTTTTCAAAAAAGCTTCGGCTTCAAGTTTTGTTCTAAAGTCTCCTACCCTAATCCGATAATATGGTTCTCCAAAAATTATATAAGAAGACGTTTGGGAGTATCTGCTGTCAAACTGATCTTTCACCCAAATAGCCCTGCTTTTAGAATTATTCCCTGAATCAAAAAAGATTTGAATGCGATAACCTACAATACCATCATGTTCTTCGTGAGCAAGGTTCATTTCCATTGCTTTCCGGTGTATTAAAACCAAACTATCGACCCGAGGATCTTGAATAATCACCGTGCTTTTATCAAATTTCTCTGTCACTTGTGCATCTACTCCAAAAGGAGCTAAGTATAAAAATAGGCCAAGAAACATTAATCTTATTCTCATAATTAAAATCTATTTTAAGGTCTGACATTCAAAACAGGAATAGCTGAATTACTAACAAGTTGCTGAGCATTGGGTCCTAAAAAAACATGCGTTTTCGTACTGCCCTCCTCTATCATAATTCCAATCAAATCTGCATCAATTTTTGTGGCATATTCAACAATTGTTCCAGTAAGGTTGTCAGATTTTACCATTTTTGCTACAAAGTTAATTTTATTTTCTTTGAGAAACTTAATTGCCTTTTGTTCATTTAACTCAACCTTTCGTTTTAAGGCTTCAATTTGCGTTGGAACAATAGATACTACATGAATTTTAGCCTTAAAAGCAAGTGCCATATTTTTTATAAAGTCAAGCTTATGAAGGGTTTCAGAGGTGCTATCAATCGGAATAACAATTTTGTCAATCCCGTTTCTTACAGGAAACTGCTGACGTAAAGTAATTACCGGACAGGGAGAATGAGTTACAATACGATAAGCATTGCTGCCTATCCAAAACTCTTCATAGCCACTAACACCATGAGTGCCAACAATAATTAAATCAGCATTTTCAGTTTTCGCCAAAATTGAAACTTCCTGATACACTTTTCCCTTTCTGAATTTATAACTTAGTGTTCCGTTAAGTTTACTTTTATATGTATTAATAATTTCATCCAAAACTTTACTTTTATCCTTTCGACTCTCCGGCTCCTCAACATAAAAATCTGCATCATGCATAACCGTATTATCAACCCAAACAAGTTGAATATTTGCATTTACCAAATTAGCTATAGAAATAGCGTATTCCAAAGCATGTATTGAACAGGTAGAAAAATCAATGGCAACAATTATCTTTTTCATAAGCAATGCAATTAGTTGTATTTTACTAATTTACTCAATTTCATTGCTCATATCAACGTTTTAAGTCAGAATTCAATTCTAAAGGAATTTTTAAACTAATTTGTTACATTTGTTATCTAAACTTCAAACACCGAATGAACGAAAATCTTGATCCATCAAAAGAACAGCTTAGCCAAACTGAGAAAGAAATCGAAAAGGTTTTAAGACCAACTGAATTTTCAGATTTTAAAGGTCTATCTCTAACTACGTTTGGATGATATTGTATATTATTAGTCTGTGTGTTAATCTGTATTGGTCTTTTAGGCATTTCTGGAGGATTAAAAGTAGAATTTTGCAATAAAACCCTACGAGAGTTTTGTTAATGTACTGTTAG
>JAOZQX010000200.1 GCA_029931995.1 Bacteroidales bacterium | reverse complement strand
AGGACGGTTATATTCGGATTAACGTTTGCAACATTCCTTACACTGATTGTTGTACCAACCATGTATCAAATTGCCTATCTGGCGAAAGCCAAAATAAAAGGTATTATATAAAAAGAGCCCCGAATGGGGCTTTTTTTATAATGGTTTCATTTTACATGCAATTAGTTTTGTGTATTGGCCTTCTTTTAAACAAAAAGGGCAATAGCCTTCATCTTCAGTAAATTCTAGTGCGCATTTCCTACAAAAAAAGTGCGTAATAATAAGGGGGCTAGCATATTTTTTTCTTGCAAATTTCCAAATTATATATCCAAGAATACTTATCAAGGCAAAAACAGAAAAAATTATAATCAGTTCCACAATCAAAATATGTTAAAATCTATCAATTTTAGGCGAGCTGAGAAGCCCTTATAAATAAATACCGTTAAAGAATAAAAAGTAACCCTAAATATTTTTTTTTCTGAAAAAATTAATATTAAAAAAGGGAGCCACAAGACCCCCTTTTTTGGTTACTTAGTTCGCTTAGTTTATTTAGTCAATGCCTCCATAAAACGCTCCACATTTTTTGGAGTACTCATAATCTTCATAAATGTTCCCATGGTTAATTCGGGCCAAAGTAATGCAAAGCGATATTTGCCATGCAACATAGTTGCAGTATTCCCTTGCAATATAATATCGTAAGGCATAGCTGCAATATGATCTTCACCAATCACTGGTAAAAAATCGCCCTCTCCTTCATCAGCATCATAAAGAGCAACACCAAAAACAGCTATCTGCATTTCTTCATCAACAATCTCATACACTTTAGCTGTATTGCCCAAACCAGCCTCTAAGTTTTCACGAATAGTTTTTAAGCCTTCTGCAAAACTTGAAAATTCGTTCAGCTCGACAGGATCTGTAAAATATGGCATCATCATTTTATAATGATATTTATACAGTTTGTCCTTTTTTTCTTCTCCACCAAAAGCTTCAAATTTGTTTCCTAAAGGTTTTAACACATCTATTGCGGATTGCGAAAGTGCTTCAAATTTTGAAGCATAATTATCATAACCTTCATAAATGTATGCTCTAAATTGGTATTCGGGATTAAGCATGCTGATCGTTGTTTTTCCTTCTTTTGAAACAAATCCAACCTTAAGGGTTGCGGCCAACAAACCTCTGTCTGCAAACTTCTGAGTTAAATTAATTAGCTCATCACTAGTGTAAGCAATGACATATAAATTTTCATTTTTCTCGGGATGATATTCACCAATAACATTGAAACCGGTAGCAGTTAAAGTATCTTTTACCGTTGGAATAAGGGTTTCAATATTTTCCGAAACTTCGCCTAAACAATAGTAAGGAGAAATTGTTTCTTGTGTAAAGCCAACAAATGATGCCAGCAATAAGAATAATAGAAATAGTTTTTTCATGGTTTTTTTATATTGATTGTGGTATATATATTCGTATATAGATACAAATATAGGTTGGCCTATAATACCTAACAATATTTTGTCTATGATATAAATCATAAACAAAAGAGTAATTAGATTGGTTTGTGAAATTACTTATTATCCGAGGCGTACCATTCGGCAAAAGAAGTTGCTGTTTCCCTAAGTTTCAAGCTATGGAGCATTACTCCCGAAGGCAGTATTGCTTGCAAACGATTTACAAAATCAAGGATGAGATTTTCGCTGGTAGGGTGATAATCAACCCAAATAGTTTTGAAAGAGTTTTTTTCAAGTTCTGATTTTAACGTTTCGCTTGAACCCTTATGTAAAACCAATGCATGATCGAAAACTGAAACTATTTGATTCCTTACAATCTTTTTTAAATCACCAAAATCTATAATCATTCCATTATCCGGACGACTCACATCATCAATTGGATTGCCACTCACGGTAACAGATAAAGTGTAAGAGTGGCCATGTATATTTTTGCAAGGTCCCTCATGACAAGGTAGTGCGTGAGCCACCTCAAATTTAAATTCTTTTGTAATCCGTATTTTTTGACTTTTCATTCTGCTTTCGTTTTTACAATAAATTAAAAAATTGCATCGCCCCTTTTAAAGCCATCCCCACAAAAAATAAACCTCCCAAATAAAGCATTCGGTTTCCCCATTCAAATTTTCCTGTTCTTTTACCAAAAAATAGTCCGCTCAAAATGGCCAAAACAGCAAATACAATAAGCAAAATTAATACAATTAGATAATTATAGCTTGCGAATTTAAATCCCAAACCCAAGATTAGGTAATCCATCCCCAAGGCAATTGACAAACCAATTAACACTCTCCATTGTGTGTAATCATAAAATCGCTCTTCTGTTTTCCATTTAAAAGCTTTCAAAATATATCGTACACCTAAAATCAAAAAAACAACAATCATCATCCAAGAGTCCATTTCGGGATAAAACGATTGTATTAATCCGGTAATGGAAGTTCCGGCATAAAATAATAATACAGGAATGGCAGTAAAAACAATAATAATTTTTATTTTATCAATCGGTTCCAAACATTTCTGAACGTGTGCAATAATCGACACTGCAAAAATGCTTGTTGCTGCTGCAAATAAGTAAATGATTATATCAGGTAAAATCACGATTTAATTTTAAATTAAAAAAAGTGCCAACAATCTTTTTGTTTGTTGGCACAAAATTATAAATAATATTTGTTGTTTCGGTAATTTATAATCGCTCAAGCTCAACGGTAAAATGTCTTAAAATTGGAGCTTCCTTCACAATTTTAAATCCGCGTTTTAATTGATCTCTTTTTTCATAAACATTGATTAGAGCTGCAGCTACATAATCCATATGATTATTGGTATAAACCCTGCGAGGAATAGCCAGGCGGATTAATTCCAAATCTGGATATCTGTTTTCGCGACTTACTGGATCACGATCGGCCATAATAGTTCCAATTTCTACACCCCGAACTCCGCCTTCAACATAAAGTTCAACAGCCAAAGTTTGGGCAATGTATTCTTCTTTCAGAATATTTGGTAAAAAACGGTTAGCATCAATAAAAATAGCATGGCCACCAAAAGGAAGCAACACAGGCACTCCATGATCCAGCAATTTTTGTCCGAGGTAAGCCACTTGCCCGATGCGTGTTTCCAAATAATTAAATTCGGTACCTTCATCCAAACCTTGAGCAAGAGCATTCATGTCTCTGCCCGACATACCACCGTATGTAATATATCCCTCAAACATGATATTATAAACACTGGATTTTTTATACAATTCTTCATCCTTAAAACCAATAAAGCCACCCATGTTTACAATCGCATCCTTTTTACTGCTCATGGTCATTCCATCAGCATAAGTGTACATCTCTTTTACAATTTCTTTGATGGTTTTATTTTCGTAACCTTTTTCACGAATTTTTATGAAGTAGGCATTTTCGGCAAAACGAGCCGAGTCGAAAATCACAGGAATATCAAACTTTTTAGCAAGAGCTGCAACTTCTTTAATATTTTGTAAACTTACCGGTTGTCCTCCCGACGAATTGCAAGTAACCGTTAAAATAATCATCGGAATTTTTTTCTTTGGATTTTTGCTCAATACTTTTTCTAATTTATCAAGATCAATATTCCCTTTAAACGGATGCTCGATTGTGGTATTAAATGCTTCATCAATGGTACAATCTACTGCTGTAGCTTTGCGAAATTCGATATGCCCTTTGGTGGTATCAAAATGTGTATTTCCGGGAACTAAATCGCCATCCTTAACCATGGCTGAAAAAAGTACATTTTCGGCTGCGCGTGCGTGGTGGGTTGGGAGGACATAGTCAAAGCCTAGACGTTCCTTGATGGCACTTTTAAG
>JAOZQX010000199.1:3045-3796 GCA_029931995.1 Bacteroidales bacterium | reverse complement strand
CATATTGCAACTCAAATCCTGTGAGCTCGGGCATAAATTGAAGAATATTTGCCATAGTTTTAAATTTTATATAGGTTGATATTTTTTATTCTGTTTAAATATACTGAAAATACGAAACATCAAAATAGCAATTGCAGGGATTCCCAACGGATGAGCATAAAAAGATGCTTTTAAATCGCCATGAAAAAAGTAAGTGATAGAATGCCCCAATCCACAACCCGGACAAAATCCAATCCCCAAATTATTAAAAATACATAAGCTATAATGATCGCCCTGAATGGGAGTTAAGGCCAATAAAACCAAAGCTACAATCCAAATTACAGCTTCAAAATAGCGCCTTTTAGCCTGAAATATTTTTTGCAATACCACTCCCATAAAACAAAAGTAAAATAAAAAGGCTTGATTTCAAATAGGGGAATTAAACAACGTTTACTTCTCGCTCCAAACTTAGGCCAAACATGTTCAAGACAGATTGTTTGATTTCTTCCGAAAAGTCAAAAATTTCCTGACCGCAGGCATTGCCATAATTTACAATCACCAAAGCTTGCTTTTTATGCACACCCACATTTCCCTTCCGTACACCTTTTAAGCCGGCCTTATCAATCAACCAAGCGGCTGCCAGTTTTACATTTGCATCGGCTTGAATATAGCCAATAATATCAGGGAATTCACTTTTCAGCTCTTTAAATTTTATACCAGAAACCACCGGATTTTTAAATGCCGGCGGTAAAATTGTGGAAGTTGGAATTGT
>JAOZQX010000199.1:0-3035 GCA_029931995.1 Bacteroidales bacterium | reverse complement strand
CTGTGTTTTTAAAATAATCTTTCAAAGCCTGATAAGAAATATTTACGTTCTCTTGCTTTTTCAGGTTCAGGCAAACATCATAAATCAAAAATTTGCCTTTTAATTTTGTTTTAAAAATACTGCTTCGATAATCAAATTCGCATTCTTCTTTCGAAAATTCAATCAGCTCACCAGTCTCCAAATTTACCGCTCTCAGGCAATCAAAAACATCTTTCAGCTCAACACCGTAAGCCCCAATGTTTTGCATGGGCGCAGCTCCTAGCAATCCAGGAATAAGTGCTAAATTCTCAACTCCTCCCCAGTTTTTGCTTACTGTATATTCTACAAAATCCGCCCAAACTTCTCCGGCTCCAACGCGAACTCTCACCAAGTCCTTATCTTCCTCCAAAACTTCTATTCCTTTAAATTGCGGATGTAAAACCAATCCCTCAAAATTTTTAAGCAATAAAATATTACTACCTCCACCCAAAATCAACACATCCTGTTTTTTAAGCTCGTCTCCACTTATCAGGCTCCTCAATTCGCTCAATCGGTCAAGTTGCACAAAACGTTTGGCTGTGCACTCAACTCGAAATGTATTTAACAATTTTAAGGAATAATTTTCCTGAAGCTTCATTTGAAAAAATTATAAACCAAAGATAGGCCTTTTAGTAAAATTACAAGCAACACATTTTTCAATTCATGTATAAATCTTAACTTCGCTTTTCAAGATGAAAAAGGCCATTGTTTCTGTAACAAATGATTTGGTAACCGACAGGCGAGTTGATAAAAGTTGTCGTGCGCTAATAAAATCTAGCTACGAAGTAAGTTTAGTAGGGCGAAAAAAAAGAGACAGTTTGCCGCTCGAATTACGAGATTACAAAACGCATCGCATGCGATTGCTTTTTGAAAAAGGCCCCTTGTTTTATGCTGAATATAATTTCCGATTATACCTCTACCTCTTGTTTCACAAGGCCGATCTTTTGTTTTCGAACGATTTGGACAGCCTGCTTGCAAATTATCTGGCATCCAAAATTAAACGCATTCCTATTGTTTACGATAGCCACGAATATTTTACCGAAGTCCCTGAATTAGTCGGACGTGAGGCCGTTCAAAGAGTGTGGAGAAGCATCGAAGCTTTTATTTTCCCGAAATTGAAAACAGTGATCACGGTTAGCGAAAGCATTGCTAAAATTTACAGCAAAAAATATGGCAATAAGGTAAAGGTTGTGCGCAACATACCCCCTACCCAACAAACTGCTGACTCCCTAAAAACCAAAGAAGAACTGGGTATTCCTACCGATACAAAAATTATTATTCTACAAGGGGCGGGGATCAATATCCACCGAGGTGCCGAAGAAATGGTGGATGCAATGGCAAATATCAAGGATGCCGTTTTGCTGATTGCAGGAGATGGAGATGTGATCGACATTTTGAAAGAAAAAGCTGAAAAACCAGAACTTAAAAACAAAGTCCTCTTTTTCCCAAAACAAGCTTTCGATACGCTTTATAATTTTACCGTTTATGCCGATCTAGGCATCAGCTTTAATAAAGATACCAACTTAAATTACCGCTACAGTCTGCCCAATAAACTTTTCGAATACATTCATGCGGGAGTTCCAGTACTGGCCTCTTCTTTGGTTGAAATAAAAAACATCATCGATACGTATTGTGTTGGAATGACGATTGAAGATCATTCGCCCGAAAATATAGCCCAAACAATTAATGGAATTTTTAAGAACGAAGCTCAATTGCAAAAATGGAAAGAGAACACTAAAACTGCAAAAGAAGAGTTAAGTTGGGAAAATGAAGAGAAAAAATTACTCACTTGTCTTCGATTCTAGAGATGTTACTCTGCCATGTTCGCATTTCAAAATCCTTCCGGGAAATTGCTCGATCAGACCATAATTATGGGTAGCCATTAAAACAGCTCTGCCCGATTCGCTAATCTCTTTTAACAGGCGGATAATTCCGGCCGAGGTTTCGGGATCGAGGTTACCGGTAGGCTCATCGGCCAAAATAATTTCCGGATCGTTGATTAAAGCTCTGGCAATAGCAATACGCTGCTGCTCGCCTCCCGAAAGCTGATTGGGCATTTTTTGGTCTTTGCTAACCAGCCCAACTTTTATCAACACATCTTCCAGCCGCTCATTCATGGCATCCTTGTCTTTCCAGCCGGTGGCTTTCATCACAAACAAAAGGTTTTCGTTTACAGTACGGTCGGTAAGCAATTGAAAATCCTGAAAAATAACACCTAATTTCCGTCTCAAAAAAGGAATATCTCTACGCTTTAATTTGGGTAAATCATAACCTACTACCTCTGCTGCTCCTTCTAAAACAGGCAAATCGGCATAAAGCATTTTCAACAAACTACTTTTCCCGCTTCCGGTTTTTCCAATTAAGTACACAAACTCACCTTTATCAATTTGCAGGCTTACTTCCGACAATACAAGTACATTCTTCTGATAAACAGGAATTTGCTCTAAGCGAATGATGGTCTCGTTTTCCATTGTTTTATATTACAAGGCATAAATTTATTCCTTACGAATATACAAATAAATGAGTATATTTAAATCTTCATTTGCCTCCCCAAAATGAAAACAAAAACAATTGCAATTAAACTTTTGTTTAGAATGGAATTGAAATTATATATATAAAAGGTATTATTTAACATCTTAATAAGTATGTTAAAAGGTAAACATATAAACAAGTTAAAAATGAAACTGTAATATCTTTGTCTACTATATAAAACAAAACTAGCTGAATGAGTTACAGATTGTTATTTATTGATACGGAGACCGGAGGACTTGATCCGGACAAGCATTCCTTATTATCAGTAGCCATGGTTGTTTGGGAGAATATGGAGATCATTGATTCGCAAGAGCTGCTGATCAATGATGGGAAACTTTCAGTTACTGCCGAAGCCCTGGCTATTAACAAAATTGATATAGAAGAACACAAGAAATTGGCAATCCCCCCCACTCAGGCAATAGAGCAAATATTTTTATTTCTCAGCAAACACTTTCCCCCGCATAAAAAAATTACAATAGCCGGTC
>JAOZQX010000198.1 GCA_029931995.1 Bacteroidales bacterium | reverse complement strand
CAAATACGTTTGAAAAATGACGCGCCTTACATTCATATTCCTAAACCGGAAATGACCATTTATTCGGATACAATTATTGATAGTTTCCGAATAGTAAGCTTAAATATTCGGTCTCAAAGAGAAGCCGAGAACGGTCAATTTTTCATTCATAAGGATGCAGGGATACAGGCAATGAAGATCAATGGATATGATGTGCAAGATCCTGATTTTTACGATACTTTTTATGGAGATCATCATTATTTTAATTTTTATGGAATGTATGAAGAAGGTTTTGATCTTGAAATAAGGTGTAAGGCTGATTCAGTTATTAATATGATTATGGTTGAGAAAAAACTGGATTTACCTGCTTTTGATCAGTACGAAGACATGCCAAATTACATTGTTCCACAAGCAGGTTATAGCAGCAATATTACAATGCTAAGGTGCGATTGGAGTTTCTAATCGACCGTATTATGAACGGAAAGATTATCGTTCAATAATATTAACCGCATCAGTGTCAGTTAAGTGAAATAACAGATCATATGCTTCGATAAGATTAATTATTCGGTCGTTTGTAAAGTGTTGCTCGGGTGTTCCTAGATAAAGATCTCCCACACCTATCATAGGTCTGAGCATATCAAAATATGAATATAGTTTAGATTTTTCTTCAATCTTTCGAATACCTAGAACAAAATTAGACTCCTCTGCTTTACTGAATAGTTCATTTATTGAACCTTTAGGAGGTGTTTTAAGAATTTTACAAATTAGTGGTTTTGTGTCGTTCCCAAGTGAATCCAACATTACAGCCCTAAATTTTCCTCTTGAAAATGAAGTTGCAATACTGAGGTAGGAATCAGCGAGGCTATCGCGGAGGTATTTCCCCATTGAACCCCCACCATTTTCATAATAACTCGGATTATTGGCAATATGTGCATTGTGAGCCCAAACAGCAATCTTGGTTTGATTGCCTAGATATTTTTTTATCCAAAGAGCATTTTGTGTAAGATAAAAGTCTCGTAAATTTTTGCCTGTTGTAACGTAAGTGTAAAGGAATTCATGCGAGCGGATTGTTGTTTCAATTAAATGAAGAAGGATTTGAGACCTGCTATTTTTAAATTTATTTTGTTGGATAAAATCCTTAGTTACCGTTTTTAGTTCTGTTAAAATTCTCTTTCTTTTTAAGTATTCTGCTTCGCTGATGCCTCTGTATTTTACATAGGCTAATGAGCTTAGTTGGTCGAACAGTCTGGGAAGCTGCTTTGCCAACTCAGAAGAATACTTTTTAAGCAATGATCCAAGCTCCTCTAAATAATAAGCATCTAACTGACTGTCAATTCCAATAAAATGAATCTTATCCTCACTTGCTTTATTTGCATTATAGGATCTCATCCATTCAATCAGAGCCAGCACTTCATAATTATCCTGTATCCAAAGCTCGCCTTTAAAAAGATTTTCCAAAACGTTTTCTCCACCACAAATATATTCATCAATAATCAAGGATTTCCTGAAACTGAATTCGTATGCCAAAACCTTAAAATTATGATTCTCAACGAGATATTTAAAAAGACGATGTTTTAATTCGAAGAAGTTTTTGGTGCCATGGGTGGCTTCACCCAAACCAATATATTGGAAGTTATTCCAGTTGAGCAGATTCTCAAACGTTTTATCATTGTAGGTGAAAGGCTGATTATTTTCAAGTGGGATAATTTGTTTATTTAATTCACTTAATACATTGTTGTTCTTAGCATTAAAGTTGCAAGACAATAGCGTGATTAAATAAACTACAGTAAATAAGTAATTAAATTTCATTTCGATAAAAATTTTATTGCTTTCTTAATTAGATCAGATTCGTTCTTTGGGTATTCATGACCCATTCCATCAATAATTTGATGTTCGTAATTAAAATCATATTTATCAAAAATGGCAACCATTTGCTTTTGCCGAGGCAAATAATAGTCATTCTCACCTCCAATTATATATCCCTTCAAATTTAAATCCGATAGATTTCTGATCTTATCATCTCTGAGAATTCTTGGTATGCCTGGGCAAAAAGTTATAAATCCTTTTATCGGCAATACTTGCCTTATCGAGCAATCTATAGCATATGATCCTCCTGCACTAATTCCTCCAATATACAACTGATCAATATTTACTTTATAGTACTTTTTAATTTCGTTAAAAGTTACAAGTAATTCATCATCGCTACGTTTGTCTCCAACTTTCCATCCAAATGTATTTGAGTCGTAATGCTGAAAGGATTGCAAATAAAGCCTAATAAATTTTTTGCTTAGTAATGGGCTATTCCAGTGTTTAAGAACTCTTTTCAGACTGCTTCCGCCACCATGTAAAATAATGATTAGTGGATAACTTTTTTTCGGGTTGAATTTGTTTGGTAATTTCAGCTCGTATTTAATGGATGCTTTTTCAATAGTTTTACTCCTAAGCTCCAAGTCGGTTCTTGAAATCTCATCAAACTCAGGATAGTCTTTATAAACATCAAATTCTTTAATTTGAGGATGTATCAGGTAGAAAAAACCTTTCTTATGTCCCTCATTGAAAATTGAAATATTATCCTCAAAACGTTCTAATTTCTTATTTAGATAAACTAATTCTTTGGAGATATTAAACCATTGATCGGAATGTTGTTCTTTCTGTGAATTTAAAAGGGTCAAGCTTTCTTCAAACTTTTTATCTTCTTCCAAAAGGTTAACGGAATCCATTAGCTGATCGTAAGTTAAGGTTTGAGATTTTATTATGTTCGTTGAACACAATAAAAGAGTCAATGTGATTACTAGAATGGATAATAAATGTTTCATTTGCGCTGATTATTAATTAAACCCGCAAATTACTTTTCTTTAAAATATTGCTGATATTATTTCGATGGATGGAGTAATAATTCGACGAATTGGGTTAGAGTTTAAATGTTTTTTTAAATTCACACCAGTAACTTCTTCCAATAGGAATGAGTTCATCACAGCTTTTAAGCTGAATCTTATAATTTTGTTTTCCTTCCTTTTTAATTAACCGAATTTGCTGAAGATTTGTTATATAAGAACGATGAACCTGTATAAATGCTTCGCTCGGTAAGCGTTTTATCCAATTCTTTATGGTATGGTGGATCATTCCGTTACCATTTTTATTGGTATGAACCAATGTGTAATCTCCCTTGGCTTCGATGAAGGAAATATCACCAACTTTGACGAGTTTTTTATTGTTTAGATGGCTTACAATAATGTTATCGTTTAATTTAAGTGTAAGCTCCGGTTTAATTTTATTTTTGCTTAATCGTTCAATAGTAGCTGACAAACGCTCTGGTTTTACGGGTTTTAAAAGATAATCTAAGGCATTGACTTCAAAGGCTCGGATGGCGTATTGGTCGTAAGCAGTAATAAAAATAATTTCAATAGAAGAAGAGATGTGTTCAAGCAGTTCAAAGCCCGAATATTTCCCCAAATTAATATCCAGAAATATTAGATCGGGTTTTTCTTGTTGAATGAGTTCAAGTGAAGATTCCATGGAATCTGCTTCACCAACAATCTCTATTTGATCAAAATCTTTGAGTAGGCGAACAATCTCAAATCTTGCTAACGATTCATCATCAACAATTATGGCTTTACGTTTTCTCATTTATTTTTGGGGATGTTAACTTCTGCAATCACATAATCGTCTTGTTCATAAAGCTTAAATTGACTTTTACCTTGATAGAGTTGCTTTAGCCGATCTTTTAAATTATTTAATCCAACACCTGTTCCTTCCGAGTTAATCGTTAATTTATCAGCCGAAATTAGTTTACCCGAATTTTTAACTTTAATAGTAAGTGATTCTTTTTTTAACTG
>JAOZQX010000197.1 GCA_029931995.1 Bacteroidales bacterium | reverse complement strand
ACTTGCTTCTCCCGCATCGAGCATCCCGTTGAGGTTATCATCAATAAAAACACGTCGTGTTAACGACCCATCCTCTATCTCTTGCACAAATGATAGTCCTGTCGGATTCCATGTTTGTCCTCCGTCAACGCTTTTAAAAACGCCAAGACCCCAATGAGTATGTCGTTTTCTGTGATCAAGTGCTAAGCCAACACCGATATAAGCATAATCTCCAATCGAAATATACATTATATCCGGATCATTCTTGTCCACACAAATATCACTAATCCTTAACATTGGTAAATCATCCGTTAAGGGAGCCCATGACAAGCCATGATCCATGGTTTTCCAAACACCACTTTGACCAAAACCAACCCAAAAAATATCGGGATTTGTAGGATGAAATGTGATGCAATTTATCCGACCAATTCCTGTTTGTTCAGGTGTATGTACGGATGCTTCCTGAAACATGCCAACGGGTGTCCATGAATAATTATTCTTAAAAGTGCTTTTTAAAACCTTTTTTTGCTCAATAATTTTTGAAACTTCTTCATAAAAAACCAGAGGATTAGGGAGTGTTCCATCTTGCGAAGCACGTTTGGCATTAAAATCTTCCCATCTCTTAAATTGTTTCCAACCTTTTACTTTTGATAAATCTTTTGTTTTTGACCACTCCTCAAAATTCCTTTGCAGATCAAAGAAAGAGCTTAAATTATCTTCTTTTGCTTTTTTAAGAAACTCCTGACCAAAGAATAATTTTGGCAATGCTAAAAAACAAATAACCCAAAATATAATTATTACAATCCTAGCCGTTGTTTTCATTTTATATCAATTAATTACACTTAACAAATATATGACAAGTTAAAGGCAAAATATGCGTAGATAACTTGACTATTTGTATTGATTCTTCTTCAATCTACAAAAATCCTGGATTAGCCTCGACAAGTCGGGACTGATCCCATAATGAGGTGATTAAAAAAAAACTCCAATACTACGCATTAATGCTGCTTTTTATTCGTCATGATTTTAGAGCAAGTTCCAAATCTCGCCAAATAAAAAAAGCTCAACACTTTTGTGTTGAGCTTTTTTGGCGGAGAAAGAGGGATTCGAACCCCCGGAAGTTTGACCTTCAACGGTTTTCAAGACCGCCGCATTCGACCACTCTGCCATTTCTCCGCTGCAAAAGTACAATATTTTTTATTTCACAAAATAATTTTATTAAAATTTTTCGGAAGTCTGAAAATTAGCAGCATTTTGTAAGTAAAATTTCAGACACTTTCCTGTTAATTCAATTTTTGAATGTATTTTTACAAACTGCTTAAAGCGAATTAATTTATACGCATGATTATTTTCAATTATATATTTAACTTCTTTGTTTGGGTAATTTCCAAACTTCCATTTTGGTTCTTATATATTATCTCAGATTTTTTTTATTTGATTTTATATTATATAATTGGATATAGGAAAAAGATAGTTTACCAAAATTTAAGAAATTCTTTTTCGCAAAAAAACACAAAAGAAATACGTCGGATTGCTAAACAAAACTACCACAGTTTATGCGATATCATTTTGGAGACTCTCAAAAAAACAGGAATGTCGGAGAATGATTTTCAGCATCGGATTAAGGGAATAAATTTTGAGCTACTCGATAAACTTTACGAGGAGAAAAAAAGTGTGCTGGGAGCTATGGGGCATTTTGGAAATTTCGAATGGGCAATTTCATATTTAGCTCTAAAAAATCCATCTAAAACTTATGTTGCGGCAAGACCATTAAGTAATAATTTTTTCGATGATTTTGCCACCAAAACCAGATCAATTTTTGGCTTAACACCCTATCATTACAAAAAAACATACGAATTACTGAAAAGCAATAAAAACAAAACTACCATGACAGTTATTGTTGGAGATCAAACCCCAACAAAAGATAAAATTAAATACTGGACAGCCTTTTTAAATCAGGAAACACCATTTCATTTGGGTATCGAAAAAATGTCAAAAATTTTTAACTTAGCCGTTGTTTATTTTGATATTTACAGAGTAAAAAGGGGCTATTATCAAATTGAGTGTAAACTTATTTCAGATAGCCCTGAAAAAACTAAAGATTTCGAAATCATTGAAAATTACATTCGCAAAATAGAAAACACGATTGTACAACATCCTGCTGATTGGTTATGGTCTCATCGCAGGTGGAAACATAAAAAAGAACATACTTATTAAATAAAATATTTTGAAAGAAGTTGCCGTTGTTATTTTAAACTGGAATGGAAATAAATTTCTGAAAAAATTCCTCCCCTCTATAATTAAGTTTAGTCGGGCTGATGCTGAAATTGTAGTTGCTGATAACGCCTCAACAGATAATTCACTTGAAATTCTACAAAAAGATTTTCCGGAAGTCAGGGTTATAAAAAATGAATTTAACGGAGGTTTTGCAACCGGATACAATCTTGCTCTTAAACAAGTAAAAGCTCGGTATTACATTCTTTTAAATTCAGATATTGAGGTTACGGAAAACTGGATAAATCCTGTTATAAATTTACTTAAAAGCAATGATCAAATTGCTGCTTGTCAGCCCAAAATTAGGTCATACCATAAAAAAGATGAATTTGAATATGCCGGTGCAGCTGGCGGCTATCTCGACAAATATGGATATCCTTTTTGTCGCGGACGTGTATTCCAATCACTTGAAAAAGACCTTGGACAATATGATGATGCTGTCGAAATTTTCTGGGCTTCGGGAGCTTGTTTGTTTGTTCGTGCAGACCTTTATCATCAATTTGGCGGCCTGGATGGCGATTTCTTTGCCCATATGGAGGAAATTGATTTATGCTGGCGCTTAAAAAATCATGGATATAAAATTATGTACTGCCCTGATTCGGTGGTTTATCATGTCGGTGGTGGTACACTTCCAAAAACATCCTCTCGGAAAACATATTTAAATTTCAGGAACAACTTTTTTCTTATGTATAAAAACCTTCCTGATAATCGTCTGTGGAAAATGTTTTTATCTCGCCTATTGTTGGATGCCATTGCAGGAATGAAATTTTTATTTCAGGGAGGAGCAAAAGATTTATGGGCGGTTGTTAGGGCACACCTAAGTTTTTACAGAAACCTCGGAAAATTGAAAAAAAAGAGAGCAGAATTTAAACAGCGAAAAGTTTCAAGTGTTTACCTCTCGAATATTGCATTCGATCACTACCTGTGGCGAATAAAGAAATTCACAGAATTAGATACTGATAAATTCACCAAATAATGGCTTGGTTTTTTCTTCTTTTAGCAGGAATTTTTGAAATTGTTTGGGCTATTAGTCTCAAGTATGCTGAGGGGTTCTCGAAATTATGGCCATCAGTAATTACGATTATTGGTATGGCTATTAGTATTTATTTTTTAGCCATTGCATTAAAAACATTACCCATTGGAGTTGCCTATTCAATATGGACAGGCATCGGTGCTGTGGGAACAGTAATTTTAGGAATGATTCTTTTTGATGAATCGAAAGAAGTATTAAAAATTGTTTTTATTTTAATGATCGTGGCAGGAATCGTTGGACTAAAACTTATTACCGGAACAAGTAATCAGTAATTATTTTTTAAAACTCTCGAGTGCCAATCGGTACGAAACCAATCCAAATCCGGCGATACTCCCTTTGGCATAAGGGCCAATCAGTGAGGTATGTCTAAATTCTTCGCGAGCCAAAGTATTTGAAATATGGACTTCAATAACAGGAGTTTCAATAGCTTTTATTGCATCAGCAATGGCTACAGAAGTGTGCGTATATCCTCCGGCATTCAAAATAATACCGTCATAACTAAAGCCTGTTTCATGAATCTTATTAATAATCTCGCCTTCAACATTG
>JAOZQX010000196.1:2309-3838 GCA_029931995.1 Bacteroidales bacterium | reverse complement strand
TCAACTTCCGAAATGGTTCCCAATCCGTTGCAATGCGGGCAAGCTCCATAAGGCGAGTTAAAGGAAAATGTGTTTGGCTCGGGATCGTCATAAGCAATACCAGAACCAGGGCACATTAAATTTTTACTGAAATGCCGAGCTTCATTGGTCTCAGTATCTAAAATCATTAAAATTCCTTTGCCATGCTTAAGTGCCGTTTGCAAAGATTGAATAATACGTTTTTCATCTCCTTCCTTCGCGTGAATACGGTCGATCACAATTTCAATATCATGAACTTTATAACGATCCAACTGTATCCCGAAACTAATCTCTCTGAGCTCACCATCGACCCTCACACGTAAAAAACCCTGTTTACGCACCTGTTCAAACAAATCGCGATAATGTCCTTTCCGCCCTTTTACAATCGGAGCTAAAATTGCTATTTTTTTATCTTTATACTCATCCAAAATAAGTTGAGTAATTTGCTTCTCGGAGTAACGAACCATCTTCTCCCCTGTTTCATACGAAAAGGCATCAGCCACACGGGCATAAAGCAAACGCATAAAATCATAAATTTCGGTAATTGTCCCAACGGTCGATCGAGGGTTTCGGTTGATGGTTTTTTGTTCAATAGAAATAACAGGGCTTAATCCGGTAATCTTATCTACATCGGGTCGCTCCAAATTACCAATAAATTGGCGGGCATAAGCCGAAAAAGTTTCCATATAACGGCGCTGACCTTCGGCATAAATAGTATCAAAAGCCAACGAAGATTTACCGCTACCGCTCAATCCGGTTATAACCACTAATTGATTACGTGGGATAGAAATATCAATATTTTGAAGATTATGCACACGGGCACCAAAAATCTGCAAATGAGTTTCCTCCGTTGGATTTTCTTCAACCTTACTTTTTTGTTCAATCACTTCCCCGCGCATTATTCGTATTAATCTTCAATATTATCAATTTATGGACAAAATTTTGCAATTTCATTGCAGTAAGCTTCATTCTCTAATATTCTTTCTTTTTGAATTTCGAACAAGGATTAATGATTTAAGAATTATGAAGTTTTATTCATTTCTAAAATCATTATTCGTTAATCGGTGTTCTTAAATCATTACAAAATATTCATTAAAAAACGTATTTCTATTTGATTAAAACAGCTATGGTTTTTAAATCCATAGGTGTTTATTTTTTATATGTCATTGCTTCCGGGATAGCTGCTTCCAATTCAGCAATTCGTGTACTATTTGATGGGTGTGTAGATAAAAATTCAGGTGGTTTTGCACCTCCGCTTTTTGTCATACGTCTCCAAAAATCAGGAGCTGTCTGCGGATTATATCCAGCCATAGCCATAAAAATTAATCCTAAACGATCTGCTTCCTTTTCATGAGTACGACTGAAAGGTAAAAGAACACCAATTTGTGCACCCAATCCATAAGCTGTCATAAATAAGTTCTTTGTTTTTTCCGGTTTCTCCTTCAAAGCAACACTTAATGCAACACCTCCCAATTGTGCCAACATACCCTGACTCATTCGCTCGTTTCCAT
>JAOZQX010000196.1:0-2299 GCA_029931995.1 Bacteroidales bacterium | reverse complement strand
GTGAGCAATTTCATGCCCCATCACAACCGCAATACCTTCTTCATTTCCACACATAGGAATAATCCCGGAATAAAAAACAATTTTACCTCCGGGCATTGCCCAAGCATTTACCTGCTTATCATCAACCACATTAAATTCCCAGTCAAACCCGCGAGTAATATTTGATTGTCCAACCGAATTCAAATATGCCTCAACAGCAAATTTTAATTTATTACCCACATTGCGAACCATGTTCACCTCTTTTTTATTGGTTGATAATTTATTCGTCTTCATAAACTCCGAATAGCTTTGAAAAGCCATAGAATTTAACTCCGAACTCGACAATAGTTTTAACTGTTGTCGTCCGGTAATAGGCACGGTAGTACATGCTACAAAAAGGAGAATGACAAATAAATTAATTAATTTTTTCATGGGATAAAGGTCTTTATGTTAAAACTTAAATTCCGATTTAAAATCTTTAAATAAAGGAGATATTTTATCTTTTTCTGAAAGTATCGGATTTTCAATTCCCCAATTAATTCCTAAATCAGAATCATCCCAACGAATACTTCCTTCCGATTCCTTATTGTAAGTATTGGTGCATTTATAAAAAAATATGGTATCATCTTCGAGCGTTACAAATCCATGAGCCATTCCGGCAGGAACCCAATACATCATCTTATTTTCACCTGATAAAACAATCGATTCCCATTGTCCATATGTTGGTGAACCTTTGCGAATATCAACCGCCACATCCAATACTGAACCACGCATCACCCGAACTAATTTGCCCTGCGCAAATGGCGGGTTCTGAAAATGTAGTCCCCGTAAAACTCCTTTTTGTGATTTTGATTCGTTATCCTGTACAAAACGTACATCAACTCCGGCTTCCTGAAATTTTTCATGATTAAATGACTCGAAGAAATAACCTCGATCATCTTCAAAAACAACTGGTTTGATAATCAATAATCCGGGAATCTTAGTTTTTATAATTTCCATTTAATCTTATTTAATTATGGACATTTCGACTTAGTTCGACTTCGCTCACTACAAGTCGCTCAATGTCCTTATTTTCCACTTCATTTTCTCCCCCTTTGGGGGAGTTAGAGGGGGTGCTTACAAATGAATCACCTCATCGTAGGCAGCTGCCACTGCTTCCATCACTGCTTCACTCATGGTTGGGTGCGGATGTACCGCTTTGATAATTTCTTCACCAGTAGTTTCTAATTTCCGAGCTACCACAGCTTCTGCAATCATTTCGGTAACATTATCGCCTATCATGTGGCAACCCAGCCATTCGCCATATTTTGCATCGAAAATCACTTTTACAAATCCATCTTTATTACCTCCTGCACTGGCTTTACCAGAAGCCGTAAACGGGAATTTACCCACTTTTATTTCATATCCGGCTTCCGTGGCTTGCTTCTCTGTCATACCTACAGAAGCAACCTCAGGAACTGTATAAGTACAACCCGGAATATTTCCATAATCCAATGGCTCTACATCTTTACCCGCAATTTTCTCCACACAAAGAATACCTTCGTGAGATGCCACATGTGCAAGAGCCGGTCCATCAACGATATCGCCAATGGCATAAACACCTGCTACATTGGTTTCATAAAAATCGTTAACCTTTACTTTTCCATTTTCAGTTTCAACACCTACATCTTCCAATCCAATACCTTCGATATTTGTTGTAATTCCAACTGCTGACAAAACAATTTCAGCCTCTAGTTCAACCTCTCCTTTTTTGGTATTTACTTTTACTTTACAAAGTTTTCCTTTAGTATCAACGCTCTCAACCGAAGAACCCACCATCACTTTCATCTTCGCTTTTTTAAACGAACGTCCCAATGTTTTTGAAACTTCTTCATCTTCCAATGGAACAATCTCAGGTAAAAATTCGACTAAAGTAACTTGTGTTCCAATGCTGTTATAGAAATAAGCAAATTCAGATCCTATAGCTCCTGAACCAACTACAACCATCGATTCGGGTTTCTTTGTAAGTGTCATTGCTTCGCGATAACCAATAATTTTCTTACCATCCTGTTTTAGGTTTGGAAGCTCGCGAGAACGTGCTCCGGTTGCTAAAATAATATGATCTGCTTTGTATTCAGCTACTTTACCATCAGCATCAGTAACTTCAACTGTTTTAGCAGCTTTAAGTTTTCCAAAACCTTGTATATGGTCAATCTTATTTTTTTTGAATAAAAACTGTATGCCTTTACTCATACCTTCAGCCACTCCACGGCTACGTTTTACCATGGCCTCGAAATCAGGTTTTACTTCACCTTCAACAGCTACACCATAATCGGCAGCA
>JAOZQX010000195.1 GCA_029931995.1 Bacteroidales bacterium | reverse complement strand
TGTTTGATGTGGATTAATTGAGTTTAAAGTTACTGTTTGTGATGAAAATAAATCTTCTTTAGGAACCTTCTCGACCGCATCTCCATCTTTCAATTTTTTTGAAACAGCACGATAAGGAGCTGTTATAACTTCCTGATTTTCTTCAAGTCCTTTTAAAATTTGGATGTATGTATTATCCTGAACTCCTATTTCAACTTCCTGTTTTTTTGCAATACCTTCCTCATAGACGAAAACAATTTCTTTAAGCTTTTCAACTTCTTGTTTAACATCTTCGGTTTCCCTGTGGGTTCTATCCCTCAAGCTCGAATCGCTTCTTGTTGTAACCGCTTGAATAGGCAATGTTAAAATACCAATGGCTGTTTCGGTTTGAATATCTACCGTGGCCGACATACCTGGACGAAATGGAGAATAATTTGGATTACTTTGGGGAACGAGCTCCAAATACGAATCGCGCAAGATTCGAATCTTAACCTCAAAATTAGTAACCTGATCGGCGCTAACTCCCAAAATATTTGCCGAAGTTGCAATTTCGGTAACAATGCCTTTAAATTTTTTATTCAAATAAGCGTCCACCTCAATAATGCAAGTGTCATTCATTTCAACACGTACAATGTCGTTTTCATTGACCTCAACATTTACCTCCATGTTTTGCAAATTAGCAACCCGCATAATTTCGGTACCGGCCGAAAATTGTGAAGCTCCAGTTACCCGTTCACCTTTTTCAACATTCAATTTCGAAACTGTACCATCGTTGGGAGCATAAATATTGGTGCGATTAAGATTTTCTTTAGCTTCTTTCAACGATGCATAAGCGCTTCCTACAGAATATTCGGCAGCTTTCATACTTTCTTTAGCAGCTACAACCTCAGCCTTTGCAACTTCAAATTGCGATGTTGCAGCATCCATATCTGCTTGCGAAATCACATCTTGCTCAAACAAATTTTTATTCCGTTCGTACGAAAGTTTGGCATTAGAAAATTGAGCTTCTGCTTGTGCAACCCGTGCTTTAGCATTTGCTTGATTTGCTTTTTGAGTATTCAGCGAAGCTTCAATTCTTTCGTAATTGGATTTATATATTTCGGGGTCAATACGAGCCAGCAGTTTACCCTGCTGAACTTCATCGCCTTCTTTAACATAAAGCTCAACCACCTCGCCCGAAATATACGGACTAATTTTTACATCTACTTCCGGTTGGATTTTCCCATTTGCCGAAACGGTTTCGATAAGCGTTCGCTTAGTTACCAATTCGGTGCTAATTTTTGTTCCTTTATTAGATTTCTTTTTATTGACCGCAACAATAATCAAAATCACAACTAATAAGGCCGCAGCAATAATAAAATATTTCTTAGTGTTTTTCTTTTTCATTCTATACTGATTTAATACTAAATAACGCTTATAAGCACGTAAAATTACAAAATTAAATGAAGCTATGACTACTTTCAAAAAAACCCTCCGAAAGGGAGGGTTTATCCTGTTTAATAAAACTTATAACTATTAAGAGAACCTCTTAATTTTCAGCAAGCGTAAGCGGGATTCCCATGTAGAAATCCAATATTTTTGTTTTAAATATATAATCAAATTTTGCTGAGATTAAATCAGATTCCGCTCTGGTTAGTTGAGCTTTGGCTGTATTATAATTCAATGAATTTTCCATTCCCACACTAAACTTGCGTTCCATATACTTAAAAGATTCTTTAAACGAAGCTACTGATTTTAAACTTGCATTGTAAGTTTTGTAAGCGGCTATGGCATCGGAATGGGCCTGTTCAATTGATTTGCGAACTTGGTTTTTTGTAAGCTCTAAATCATACTCAGCAGAAATTGCACTAAGTTTAGATTTACTAATATTCGAATTTGTTAACCAACCATTAAAAATTGGGACATTTAAAGCAAATTGTAAATATTCGCTTTGATTGTCTTTAAACTGATTATTAAACGGCTTTGTATCGCCTGTTGGCACTGGATATCCGGTAACCGGATCCAAAGCAATTTCGCCTGTAATAGGATCAATTTCTAATTCCGGATCTTGATCAGAGTAATTTGTTCTCCAACCTCCATAAACTGCTAATTCAGGACTCCAACCTCCTTTTGCAATACTAATTCCTTTTTCAGCACTCATTAAACGATTTTCAGCACTTTTAATTTGTGGTAATCTATTAACGGCTGTATTAAATACATCCTGAGAAGATAATATTTCACCAGCCATAGAAACATCAACAAGTGGTTTAGTAATTTGAAGGTCTTCACCAGCTTCCAATTCCAATAGTTGTTTTAAGTCTAAGTAAGCAAGATTTAATTGATTTTGTGCATTTATCAAGTTAACTTCTTCCAAAGCACTTTGCGATTGTATCTCTAATAAATCTCCTTTCGGTAAAGTTCCTGCTTTAACCAATTTTTGAGTATTATTTATTTGAATTTTTGTTACCTCCAATTGTGCTTTACTTTTTTCTACTAGCTCCATACTGTAAAGTACACTTAAATAACCGGCAGCAACACGAAGTGAAATATCATCGCGAATCCGATCCGATTCATATTTGCTTGCCAAATAATCAAAGTGAGCTTGTTTTAAGGTGTTTAATTTTTGAAATCCCTTAAACAATGTAACAGCACTTGAGAGGCCAAAAGATGCCTGCTTAGTATTGGTATTTATGTAAGAAAAGTTAACATTGTCAGCAGTACGCCCCCAGCCATAAGTATAAGCTGTTGACGCATTTAAATTTGGTAAGAGGTCTAATTTTTTTTGATTTTCAGTTATTCTACTCGTTTCCGAAGTTACCTCACTTTTCTTTATTTCAATGTTGTTTTCTAATGCATATTCAACACAATCTCTTAAAGTCCAAGTTTTTTGGGCTACCAAACCACCTGATATAAAAATTACCATTAATGAAATCAATAATGATTTCTTATTTCGCTTTACCCAATTGATAATTAAATCTTGTCTCATTTTTTCAGTTTTATTAATTGATGTCCAAAAATAGCTAAAAATATGCCATATTTTTAACTTACTAATTTCCCGCGCATTAATTATAATGCGCCATAAGTTTGACGCATTATGTGTACGCTTAGTTACAGTCGATGTTCGGATTTGAACAAAAAATATTTAATCAACTTTAATAATTGTGGATAATTAGATCGTATGGAGCCAGATAAGCCCCGGAAAAATAATCAGGAATGAGAAAATTTTAAACCTCTACCCAATAGCCATGTTTTTCGCAAACTTCGCAAGTTTCATCAAATAGCTTGTCTTTAAACGAACAATCTTTACAATCGCTTCGTTTAATGTAGTGTGAAACATTTAAACTTCTTGGAGAAAACTTTACAATTAAAATCCCTAAAAGTGGGCTTAAAATCAGGCTAACAAAAAAAGCATTCGCTCCTCCAATTTGATGTTTTACGCCTTCCAGACTTACAATTATGGAGGCTACTAAATAAAGTAGAAATAAATATATTGCTAGTTCCATATCATTTTTGTTATTGAATAAGCATCACAAAGTGCATGCCACTCTATTACTTACCCTATGCCCCTAAAGAAAAAAGGCAGTACAGAACTCAACTCGTATTTATAATAATAGTTTCTCCAAATTCGGATAACACATAAAAAAGAACTTTAAACCTAAAAAATATCAAACAAATTTCACCTTAGGATTTGAAGTTTTCTAATATCTTCGCAAAGAAAATTGTGCAGATGAAATTTAACATTTTTTTTCTTTCAATACTACTATTATCAAGCGTTCTTGTTTCTTGCAAACAAAAGGAATCCGAAAAAGATTTACCTGTGGTTTCAGAAAATTTTTTCATAGACATGGATCAGAAGATTATTGACGAGAAAGCTAAATGGATTT
>JAOZQX010000194.1 GCA_029931995.1 Bacteroidales bacterium | reverse complement strand
GTGTTTCAAAACGCCCGCCTGCTCATACTTGCAACCCAGCTCGGCGGCATTTGTAATGCCGTCGGATTAAATTATTGAATTTGTAATTCAATAAATAGATAAATGCAATTAAGATGCCAACAGGATATCAAATAAACGATCAAGAAGCAGCTTATTATCTAACTTTCCAAGTGGTTTTTTGGATCGATATTTTTACACGAAAGATTTATCGAGATATAATAATTGATAGTTTAAAATATTGTCAACAAGAAAAGAGCCTTGACATATTCGCATATGTTATTATATCAAATCATATTCATCTTTTGGCAAGAAGTTCAGAAGGAGAACTTAGTGCAACAGTACGGGATTTTAAAAAACATACCAGTAAAAAAATTACTGAAGAGATTATTACTGGAACCGAAAGCAGAAGGGATTGGATGTTAAACTTATTTTCGTTTGCTGCAAAAAGACAAAATAAGAAAGGCAAATATCAGTTATGGACACATGAAAATCATGCAATTGAAGTTTTTTCAAATACATTCATTGAAGAAAAAGTGGCATACATTCATAATAATCCAGTTAGAAGTGGCATTGTAGAAAGTCCCGATGAATATATTTATTCCAGTGCAAAACAGTATACTGGCGAAGATGGCGTACTGGATATTATACCAATAGATATTAAATGGAAGACAATAAGATGATTGAATAATTCATAATAATAAAGCGGCATTATAAATGCCGCTTAGCCAAGGTAATCAGGTCAATTATAAGCTGAAAAATGCCATTTGCAAAACCATCATTGCAATAAATAAAAAAATGAATGAATTTTACAATAAAAACTATGATGAGGTATTCTTTAAAAACCAAGTATTTTCTATACGTCCTGGCAATAATAATTACATACTCCTGTAATACAAACACGAGTTTAACGGATTCCCAAGGCAATGAATATCAAGCAAAGAAAATCGGAAAACAAATTTGGCTAACAGAGAACTTAAAACTCGTTTTAAACGAAAACACATATTGTTATAATGATTTAGCCTCCGAGTGTGATACTATGGGAAGACTGTATACCTGGGAAGCAGCCATAAAGTTGGCCGCTATGACACCAGGCTGGCACTTGCCTACAAAAGAAGAATGGGACGAGTTGATTGATTATTGTGGAAATGATAGTATTGCCTATAAAAACATAATATCTGACAAACTTGGATTTGATCCTCAATGGGCAGGCATACGAACATCAAAAGGGCGTTTTATTGCTAAAAATTTTAATGGGGTTAACTATTGGAGTTCAACAACAGCAGACACAAGTGCTATCTTGGCTTATTCAGTTGCTATTATGAGCAATATTAAAAAAATTAGTCCACACAACTATCCTAAAGAAAATGCCTGTAGTGTAAGACTAGTAAAAGATTGAAAAATCGAGCAATCCATAAAACTATTAAGTACAAATACCTTTACCTTTGAGCTTCTGAACAATCGAACAATACAAGATATTGATTAGAATGGGATTTGAAGATGAATTCATTAAGGTAGAAAGCTATACCGTAGCCGAAATGGATACTTGGGTAAGGCTTTCTGATTTCTTCACATCTGGTATTTTTAAAACCATTCCTTCTCGAAAAGCCATGAAGAATGCGATTAAGAAAGGCTTGGTTAAAGTAAATGGAGATATCGGATATACAGGAGACCATATTAAGGGTGGTGATATTATCGAGATTTTTAAGTCCAAAACACACAAAATTAAACCAAGCATCCCCATAAATATTGACGTAATTTATGAAGATGACTATTTGGCTATTGTTAATAAACCTTGTGGTATTGTTGTAAGCGGAAACAAAAGATGGACACTGGAAAATTCATTATCAACGAATTTAAAAAAGAGTAGAACTGAGGATGCATTGCAAAGACCGGAGCCGGTTCACCGCTTAGACTATCCCACCAGCGGAGCTTTATTGGTTGGAAAAACGGCTCAAGCTGTGATGTCTCTAAATAAATTATTTGAAGAACGGAAAATCAAGAAAACCTATACTGCTATAACTATTGGCTTGTTAAAAGATAGTGGAAGCATCATAACAACAATTGAAAATAAAACGGCAAAAACTGAATTCAAAATTTTGCGTAAGATCGCATCTCCAAAATATGAATTTCTAAATCTTACAGAACTCAAGCCTTTTACCGGCAGGCGACATCAACTTAGAATCCATATGTCGGAACTTGGTAACCCAATATTTGGGGATTTAAAATACGGAAAAGAAGGTCTGATGCTAAAGGGTAAAGGCCTTTTCCTACATGCATCATCTTTATCTTTTATACATCCTTTCACAAATGATAAGATAGTGATAGAAGCACCCCTGCCAAAGAAGTTCACAAAGCTATTTCCGGAAAAAGAAGACAGAAACTAGAAGACAGGAGACAGAAGTCAGAAGATAGAAGTCAGGAGACCGAAAACAGGAGACCGAAGTCAGAAGATAAATTATTGTCATTTCAAACGAAGAGAGAAATCTCCAAAGACAGATGTGATGAGCAAACAGAAAAACAGCAAAATATATAAATCCCTAATTTCATTCCTCATATTAATTTTATACCCTATTTTTGATCCATGAATACTTTCAGAGATTTAAATCTTTCAAAACAACTGCAAAATGCAATTGATGATTTGGGATTTGACATACCAACACCCGTACAAACAGAAGCTTATCCTATTATTCGCTCGGGTAAAGATGTAGTAGGAATTGCACAAACAGGTACAGGAAAATCTTTTGCCTATATGCTCCCATTATTACAGGATTTAAACTTTTTGAAACAGATTCCGCCAAGAGTATTAGTATTGGTTCCCACACGCGAACTGGTATTACAAGTGCTTGAGCAAATTGAGAGCCTTACAAAATACACGAGTATTCGTGCCTTAGGCGTGTATGGAGGGACTAACATTAACACACAAAAGAATACTGTAGTTGAAGGTACAGACATATTAGTGGCAACCCCTGGTCGATTATATGATTTAGCCCTTAGTGGAGTATTACAACTAAAAGCTATTAAAAAATTGGTGATAGATGAGGTTGATGTGATGCTGGATCTTGGATTTCGTTATCAATTGACAAATATATTTGAACTTTTACCAGAACGTAGGCAAAATATTATGTTCTCGGCAACAATGACAGAAGAGGTTGATACATTGATTGACGATTTTTTTACGATTCCTGCAAAAATTTCAATTGCTGTAAGTGGTACTCCTTTAAATAATATTGCTCAACAATGCTATCAAGTGCCGAATTTTTACAGCAAAATAAATTTGTTATCAAATATCCTAAATAACAAAAATGAATATAGTAAAGTATTGGTATTTGTATCGAGTAAAAAAAATGCCGATCTGTTATTTGAAGCCATGGAAATGGAATATGGATCGGAGACATGTATCATCCATTCGAATAAATCACAGAATTACAGAATACGTTCAATTCAACAATTTGATAAAGGAGTTAACAGAATTTTAGTTACGACTGATGTAATGGCTCGTGGATTAGATTTGGACAAAATCTCTCATGTCATCAATTTTGATACGCCTAATTACCCCGAAAATTATATGCATCGTATTGGAAGAACCGGCAGAGCAGAACAACAAGGCAAATCGATACTATTTTATACCGAAAAAGAAGAAACAGCAAAAGAGGCCATAGAAACATTGATGGATTACAAAATCCCAATAATTGATTTCCCTGATGAAGTTGAATTTTCAAAAGAACTAACTGCTGAAGAGCGTCCAAAAAATATTGAGATAAGTCAGAAGCATAAACATAAAAAAGAACCGGAAGGCGGAGGTGCTTTTCACGAAAAGAAAGAAAAGAATTTAAAATTCAATCAGA
>JAOZQX010000193.1 GCA_029931995.1 Bacteroidales bacterium | reverse complement strand
TTTTTATGCCAATGGACAACTTTTTTTACCCTCTTTTACAAATGCACAACGGGTTCACGAAAGTAAATTGTAATACTGACATATGTTGTCAGTATAAAAATAACCTAGTGGAATTTTACCCCCCCCCCATTTTTCAATATCTTCAATCACCTTGATATCAGCAATTTTAGGTTTGAATTTAAATAATAGTTTGCCTTGCTGTTTATAACAATAACTCCCTCTAATTTTATCAAAATAGATAGGACAGCCCATTTCTTTTAGTTGCTTTATAATTCGATAGATTGTTCTTTCGTTTGTGTTAAATTTTCTAGCAAGTTCTTTTGGAGTCCCTGTTGCTTTGAGTGAAATTAACTGATCAATTCTGTCTAACTTTTCTTTTATGTCAATAATATTCATAACTTATTAAACTAAACTATAACAAAATTAATTCTTGTAAATATTATTTAATAAGACTATTGGGGAGAAATTTTAGTCTAAGTATAATGTTAATTCTATTTATTTAGAAAGGTAACCCTTTTTTTAAAAATAATTATTAAATCTGGGAATTAAAAAATATTTTAACTAATCGAGCCCCAGTTCTGTTTGTTTTTAAATGTTTGAATCAGATACTTTTTAATAGGCTTGTTTTCAGTTTTAGAAATTTCAGGATCATCATCCAATAATTGATTGGCTAAATCTCTTGCGTATTTTAGAATTTTTTCATCTTTAATAAGGTTTGCAATTCGAAGATCAATAACCCCACTTTGTTGGGTTCCTTGCAAATCGCCGGGGCCACGAAGCCGGAGGTCAACCTCTGCAATTTCAAAACCATCATTGGTTCGCACCATGGTTTCCATGCGTTTTTTTCCTTCGTTGGTAAGTTTATAGTCAGTCATTAGAATGCAATAGGATTGATCGGCTCCTCGCCCAACACGACCTCTTAACTGATGTAATTGAGATAATCCGAAACGCTCTGCATTTTCAATAACCATAACCGAGGCATTGGATACATCAATTCCCACTTCGATTACCGTAGTTGAAACCATAATTTGCGTTTCGCCTTTTATGAAGCGTTGCATTTCATAATCTTTGTTGGCCGATTTCATTTTACCATGCACAATACTTACGGCATAATCGGGCAACGGAAATTCGCGACTGATGCTTTCGTAACCGTCCTGTAAATCTTTTAAGTCAAGTTTTTCCGATTCCTGAATAAGGGGATAAACAATGTAAATTTGTCGTCCTAACTTAATCTGCGATTTCAGAAAACCAAATAATTTTAGTCGTTTCGAATCGAAATAATGATAGGTTTGAATAGGTTTACGGCCGGGAGGTAGCTCATCAATAACAGAGAAATCCAGATCACCGTAAAACGTCATAGCCAGTGTTCGCGGAATGGGTGTTGCGGTCATTACCAATATATGTGGAGGAGTGGTGTTTTTTTTCCAGAGTTTGGCTCGTTGAGCCACTCCAAAACGATGTTGTTCGTCGATAACAACAAACCCCAAGTTTTTAAACTGCACAGTTTCTTCAATCAAGGCGTGTGTGCCAATTAAAATTTGCAGCTCACCATTCAGAAGGTTTTGGTGGATAATTTTTCGTTGAGCCGTTTTAGTCGAACCTGTTAATAAATTAGTTTGTACCGGCAGCCCCTGAAGTAAATTTGTAATGGTTTTGAAATGTTGATTTGCCAGCACTTCGGTGGGAGCCATCAAACAAACCTGATAGCCATTGTCGGTTGCTATAAGCATGTTCATCAAGGCTACTAAAGTTTTCCCGCTTCCAACATCTCCTTGCAACATTCGGTTCATTTGAATGCCTGAGCCCATATCCAAGCGGATTTCTTTAATAACCCTTTTTTGAGCATTGGTTAACTCAAAGGGAAGTTTTTCTTTGTAAAATCGATTTAGGTTTTCTCCAACTGTAGAAAAAATATGGCCTTTAATTTTTTGATTTCGTTGCAGTTTATGGCGAAGCATTTCCAATTGAATGAAAAATAACTCTTCAAATTTTAATCGAGCCTGAGCCTTGCTCAAAATCTGGCTGTTTTTTGGGAAATGGATATTCAGCAAAGCTTCCTCTCGGGAGATTAATTTTAATTTTTGGAGAATCTCAGCAGACAGATTTTCCCTAACCTCTCCCTGTGCTTTTAAAATCAATGTTTTTGTAATCTTGCCGAAAGATTTATTTCCCAGTCCTTTAGATTTTAGCTTTTCAGTGGTGTGATAAAAAGGCTGCAAAGTTTCGCCCACGGCTAATTCGGATTCTACCACGGGTTCTACTTCGGGATGGGCAATATTATATTTGTTATTGAAAAGGCTTGGTTTACCAAAAACAATGTATTCGGTATTGGGTTTAAATTTGTCTTGTATCCATTTTATGCCTTGAAACCAAACCAATTCAATGCTTCCACTTTCATCTTTGAATTGCGCTCTTAATCGTCGGCCTCTTTTTTCTCCAACAACCTCAACATTTGTAATAAACCCTCTTAGTTGAATGTAGGCCGCATCGCTGGCAATTTCTCTCACTTTAAAAAATTTACTTCGGTCGATGTAACGATAAGGGTAGTAAAGCAATAAGTCTTGAAATACGTGAATGTTCAACTCCTTTCGCAGGAGGTCAGCCCGTTTGGGGCCAACTCCTTTAAGATATTCAATCGGGGTTTGAAAGAAGTTATACGACATAAAACTTGAAATCATAAATTACAAAAAATAAATCTCAAACAAAAACAAGATTTATGATGTAAAGTTAGTGTAAAGCTTTTGATTATTGAAATTTTGGAAATTGGGATTTATTTGAATTTTGGAATTTGATTATTGGTGCTTTTATTTAGATTGTTTGATTAATAAAAAGAGTCCTAAAACAAAAAACTCCCCCGATGGAGGAGTTTTCAAATATTTATCATCAGTATTAATAATCCCAAAGATTTTGTTCAAAGCTAAACATCTCATTTTTGATGCGATCGGCTTCAAACAGGGCATCAATGCCGGTAACATATTCTGATACACGTCTGTTGTACACATTAGATTCTTTGTAAATATAACTTGAGAACATTCGTTTCCAAAACACGTCATCATAGGTTCTGCGTTCGGCATCATTAAAGCGGTTAAACATTTGTGCTTTTGCGAAAACTGGTCTGGCTTCGGGGAAATAAACCCAAAATAAAGGTTCTGGTATTTCTTCTCCGTCGCGTTCTTTCATCATTACTGGGCAAATCCCAATAATGCGAACCATCATTTGCGAACGGTGTTTGTCGAAATACCAATCTTCTTTAAGACGAAGCTGCATCACTCGTGTTGGGTCAAAATGCGTGCGAATTACGGTGTCATATTCTTCGTAGGGAGGATATGGGCGTTGTAGTACACGATGAATAGAATCGGACTGGCGCGCAATTACCTCGTTAAATGTTAATGGAGCCAAAAACTCATCTGTGGCAGAAATATCGTAAGCGGTAATTGAACCTTCTTTAATGGCATCCAATAATATTTGGATCATATTTTTCCAAGATTTTTGAGGTTCAATAGGATAATAAAAAGATTGATTCATCTTTTCCCTGAAATCGATAGTTCGCCAGATACGTTTTTGCCACATTACATCGGCTCGACGAAGCGGTGGGTAAGGAACAGGTTTTTTATCAATTACTCCCATATTTTCGTACAAACCATCTACAGGTGGCTCGTTGATTACCGGGGCATTGGATTGGAATGTAGATCCGATCAACATTCCTAAAATAATTAAAACGACTATTTTTTTCATCCGAAAATAATTTTTTATTAAAAAGGATGGATATAACTCGAATGTGAGACTTTCACCCTTGATTGTGCTTGACAAATATGCTCGTTTCATAAAACCCCTCCCATTCAGATTTTATTATTTT
>JAOZQX010000192.1 GCA_029931995.1 Bacteroidales bacterium | reverse complement strand
ACCTTCAGTCCTGAAATCCTCCTCAATCTTAAACAGCTTTTTCATATCCTCATTATCAATTCCAATCCCATTATCTGTAATAAACACCTTTATTTGTTTTTTAAGGACTTGGTAAGAAACATTTACTTCTCCACCAACTTTCGTGAATTTAATTGCATTACTAATTAAATTTCTAACTACAGTATCAAGCATATTTGAATCCGCAAAAACATACACATTATCATTAATCGAAGAATCTATTGAAATTTGTTTTTGGGAAGCAACTTCAGATGACAATTTTATAGTGCCATCAATAACAGTTTTTAGATCAAACTTTTCAGGACGTATCTCTAATCTTCCTGATTGTGAACGTGACCAATTAAGCAGATTTTCCAACATCGAAAAACCCAATACAGATGTTTTATGAATGCTATCCAGTATTTTTTCTTTTCTGTCTGGCTCAAGCTGCATATCTTTATCCAATAGAATCTCAGAAAAACCAATCAATACATTAAATGGATTGATCAAATCGTGGGCAATGATTGAAAAGAATTTATCTTTTGTGGCATTCAGATGCCTAAGTTCATCCTCATGTACTCGAAGTTCCTCTAATTGATGTTCGATGATGCGATTCTGCTCCCTTAGTTTTTGATTATTTTTTCGCCTTATCCGATTACTTCTAATAAAGGCAAAGGTAGTCAGTAAGGAAAGTATTAATACAACAATAATTAAATACAATGAGAATTTATATCTTTCAGTCTTTCCTTTTAATACTTCTGCTTCCAATTTCTGTTGGAGAATAATGTTTTCAGTAGCTTTCTCCAGTTCAACTTGCTTCTCGTATTGCCCCAAAGTCTTACTAAGCTGCTCAATATTCACCGAATCCATTAAATCTACAAGCTTGCTCTTATAAAAATAAGCTTTATTAATTTGTTTTATTTCATAATATGAGTTTGACAATCCCCTATAAACATCTGTCAATCTTGATTTAATATTTAAAGAATCACTAATTAATAAAGACTTTTGATAACTATCAATGGCTTCACTATAATTGCCTGTTAACTCATAATATTTTCCCATAGCCGTACTGAAATACTCTCTTGACCGCAAATCATATGCAATTCGATTATCAACTGTGTATTGAATGTATTTGAATACTGAATCTAACTGCTCATTCTCCAGGTAATAATTTATATAAGAAGAGTATAATTCGTATTTTGAATATCTATATTCGTTTTTACTTGTAACTGAAACTTGATTAAAATACTTTTCTGCCATTTCAAAATTGTAAAGGGCACTATCCTGCTTTCCAAGCTTATTAAAAACCTTGGCTTGCGAAACATGAAATACCACTTTAACATGTGGAGCCTCAATCTTTTCAGCATAAGGAATAGACAATCTAAAATATTTCAAAGCCTTATCGTATGCTCCTAATAAAAAATATATTTTTCCAATTTCTTCTGTATTTGCATAGTTATATATCAGTCCAATTTGAGAATCTAAATCTTTACCAACTTGATATGCCTTTAAATAATATTCAATTGCTTTTTGATAATCCATCAAATAATTATAACTAAACCCCATGAACGACAGTATTCGAACTTGATCAGTAACTTCTCCATACTTCTCATAGTAGGGAAGCGAGAGTAAATATTCTTTAATAGACTCAGCATACATGTTTATTTCATAATAGTAACTCCCCATATATCTGTGAGAATGAGCTACTCCTTTAGTGTAATTAATACGTTTCGAAATATCTAAGGCTTTATTTGTATAACTATAAAATGAATCGTAATTATATCTATAATACTGTGCTGCAATTTCTAATAAAATATCAGCTTGGTTTTCTTCCTCAATGCTAGCATAAAATTTACTTCTAAGCGAATCTATTTGGTGATTATTTTGAGATATAAGTATAGAAGGTAATAATAGGAAAATAAGTAAAATTAAATATTTCTTGAGGTAGTCAGTCATAATTAGTAATAAAGCTAATTCACGTGCAATATCTTAAAGATAATAAAAAATTTAGCATTATGTTAATCTTTTATACTAAAATTCTAACTGTCAAGTTTCAAAAACAACAAAAAAATTAAGAAGATAAAAAGATAGTAAAATGGTAGAAACTAGTGTAATTCAGCTTTTAAGAATTTTGCGGTATAACTCTTTTTTGATTTTGCTATTTTTCCGGTACACCTTCTGCAATGATGTATCCGCCTTTTGAACCACCTTCGGGACCCAAATCAACAATATGATCGGCTACTTTTATTACTTCCATATTATGTTCAATAACTAAAACGGTATTGCCACGGTCAACCAGTTTATTTAGCACATCCAAAAGCACCTTTACATCATCAAAATGTAAACCTGTGGTAGGCTCATCCAAAATATAAAGTGTTTTTCCGGTATCTCTTTTCGAGAGTTCGGAAGCCAGTTTTACCCGTTGAGCTTCGCCACCCGAAAGTGTTGTAGATTGTTGCCCCAATGTAATATATCCCAAGCCAACATCCTTTAAGGTTTTTATTTTTTGCAAGATGGATGGAATATTATCAAAAAATTCAACGGCTTGATTAATACTCATATTCAGTACATCATTGATAGACTTTCCTTTATACCGAATTTCCAATGTTTCGCGGTTATAACGCTGCCCATTGCACTCATCGCAATGCACATGAACATCAGGCAAAAAATTCATTTCAATAACCTTTACACCAGCACCTTTGCAAGCTTCGCAACGCCCACCTTTTACATTGAAAGAAAAACGTCCGGGTTTATAGCCACGGATTTTAGCTTCGGGCAATTGCACAAATAATTTTCTAATCTCATCGAAAACTTTAGTATAAGTTGCAGGATTAGATCGAGGAGTACGACCTATGGGAGATTGGTCAATCTCAATAACTTTATCAATATTTTCGATACCCTTGATAGCATCATAAGCCAGTGGTTTTTTAACAGACTTATAAAAATATTGACTTAAAATCGGGTACAAGGTTTCGTTGATAAGGCTAGATTTCCCGCTACCTGAAACACCAGTAACACAAACTAATTTCCCAAGCGGAAGCTTCAAATCAATATTTTTCAAATTATTACCTCTTGCTCCTTTCAGCAGTATCTCTAATCTGTTTCCCTCACGGCGTTTTTCAGGAATACTGATCTCTTTTTTACCACTAATATAATCGCAGGTAATAGTATCGCAATCTTTCATGTCGCCAGGCTTGCCCTGAGCCACAATTCGACCACCATGTCTTCCGGCACCCGGACCAATATCTATAACATGATCGGCCGACAAAATGGTTTCTTTATCATGCTCAACCACGACAACAGAGTTTCCAATATCACGTAAATCCTGCAATGCTTTTATCAATCGAATATTATCCCGCTGATGCAAACCAATACTTGGTTCATCTAAAATATAAAGTACACCAACCAATTGCGAACCAATTTGTGTAGCCAAACGGATACGTTGTGCCTCACCACCCGAAAGGCTTTTCGAGCTTCGGTTCAGGGTCAGATAATCAACACCCACATCCAATAAAAAACGAATGCGAGTTCGGATTTCACGTATAATTTCGTGGGCTATTCTTTGCTGAGTTTCAGACAAATTTTTCTCAACTTTACTAAACCATTCATCCAGCTGAATAATGTCCATATTAGCCAATTCAGCAATGTTTTTATCGGCAATCTTAAAGAATAAGGATTCCTTTTTCAGGCGGTTTCCTTTACATTCGGGACATTCAACTTTATTCATAAAATTGTTTGCCCAGCGCCTGATTCCATTTGCTGATGATTCGTTATACTGATTAGTAATAAAATTGATGACCCCCTCAAAATTCAAGGAATAGGTTGAAGTAATCCCTAAATATTCTTTTTTCACCACTAACAG
>JAOZQX010000191.1 GCA_029931995.1 Bacteroidales bacterium | reverse complement strand
AGGAAAAACTTCTCAGGTACAAGAAATAATCGAGAAACTTAAAGATCATAACATTTCTATAGGTGGTATTTATTCGTCACGAATTATCGAAAATAATATTACTATTGGTTATGATATTGTTAATATTTCGACGAATGAACGCTCGGTCTTTTTGAGAAATACAGGAAACGATGATTTACAAAAAATTGGGAAGTTTTTTATTTTACCGAAAGGATTAAAAAAAGGATTAAAAGCAATTGAAAAATCGAGAGAGGATAATACAAAACTTACCATCATTGATGAAGTTGGAAAATTAGAACTTGAAAATAAAGGCTGGTCCAATGAAATTGAGAAATTACTAAACACATCTGTTAATGATATCTTGCTAGTGGTAAGAAAAGAATCTTTAGAAAAGATAATTGCAAAATGGGATATCCAAGCCCGTTTTATTTATAATGTTTCGGAAAAAGATTGTGTTAATTTCTGCAATTTATTTATTGAAAAATAAATCTGCAAGCCTTTAAATCTGTATGCTGGATTATCTTAAATCATCCATGCTAATTTTAAACTTCCCCAGGCATAATGATTATCCACCAAATCATTCTTCACGTCTTTGCTTTTCATAATAACAGAATACCAAATATTTGCTCTCTCAAACTGGAACATTAAGCCAAACTCAAGACTCATTTGAAAAGGTTCAACATCGTATGTAATCGGGCTTTTATCATTAAAAAGGCTACCCTGAATAGTTGCATCATACAAATGGTATTCGAGTTGAGGTTTAAAAAAGAGAAAGAGATCCATTCTCCGCTTCGTTTTTATCTTCCTATCCTTTACTATTGAAGAGCCGTATAAACTCGATTCGTACACTCTATTTAATTGTAAAATGCTGAGCCTATTCCAAAATCCAACCGCCAAATTTGTATGTATTGTTCCAACATTTACAAAAGAGTAAAGATTGATATCGGCTTGCTTACTCATGTAATTGGTTAATTTCACTGAATACATAGCATGGAAATTTATTCCGATGGCATTGCTTACTTGATACTCCCACCCATTAACACTATACCAACCGATAAAACTGTGCATAAGCTCCTGAAATGCATCCACACCACTAGCAGGCCCCATAATGCCAATTTGAGCTCCATATCTGAGCATTGATTCATTTTCGTAGAATTTACTAATTTGAGCATTGGCATATAAATATCCGGCAAATGGCCGATCGTGGTCTTCTATCGAAGGTTTATTGGCAGATGAAGGAGTGTACATTTTATTCCCAATACTAAATTCAATCACTTGTTTTGTAACATTAGAATCCACCTTGCCGGGGATAAAGCTGAAGAAAAGCTCCAAGCCATTCGAGTAATATTTATCTTCAGAAATAGAAACATAGGTGTCATTATCACTCCGAACTCCTATTTCTCGTGTAAATAATTTCTGTGCTTGTAAATTATTTCCTATTAACAAAAAAGTAAGTATAATAAGAAGGTATCGGGTTTTCATTATTCTATTTAATAAGTTGTATTTTAACAAATTCATAATGTATTGATTTGATGTAGATTTTAAATAATGTTTTTATGATTTTATATTTTTTCGCATCAAAGATAATCTATTCTTTATGTAATTGAGCTTTTAAATTCTTCTATTACTTTAATCAAATTACTAACCGCTTTTGTAATATTTCCCGGATTATAACCAATAAACAGCTGGCTGTATTCATCAAAGTGCGATAAGTCAAATGCTTTTAATTTGAGGTCGTAACCGTCCAAAACAGTGGATGGAACAATTGAGTATCGGCAATTGCATTCAACAAGCCGAAGTATGGAATTAATTTGATTTGTTTCCTGAACAATGTTAGGAGTAAATCCAACTTTTTTAAAAATATTTTTGATGCCTTTGGAGGGTGGACACGTTTTTAAAAAAGAGATCATAGATTCATGTTTTAATTGGCCAAAGTCTAAACGATCCGATTTTGCCATTTCATGTTCTGTTGATACAATTAATACGAAAGGATCGTCATGCACATGTTCAAACACCAGATCTTTATCTCCACTCGGAACCCTTAAAAATCCAATATCAATATCCCCCGATTTCAATGCATTGATTTGCTCACTGCTTTCCAATTCATATAAGTAGGTATTAATATCAGGAAATTTTACTTTAAGTTTTGAGAGTACCTGAGGTAAAATTGAATGCATAATGGCCGCTATATAACCTATCTTAACTTGCCCGGTTGAGCCATTTTTCATCGCATCCAGTTGATTTCTAATCAGGTTCATATTATGAATTACTTGCTGAGCTTCTTTTTGCAAATATTCACCGTAAATGGTTAGGCGAACATTTTTATTATTTCTTTCAAATAATTTTACACCCAGTTCATCCTCTAGCAACTTAATCATGCGACTTAAAGGAGGCTGAGAAATAAAAAGTTTTTTGGCCGCGTTCCCGAAATGTAATTCATCTGCCAGGGTTAAAAAATATTTTAAATGTCTTATTTCCATTATTAAAACTTTAAATTTCATCAATACCTTTATGGTATTGTTTTATGTTTATGATAATATTTTTGGTATTGATACAAATGTATTAGTTTTGGCTCAAAAACAAATAAAAAATGAAAGAAAATTCTTGCAATCAAAGTATTTTTCCTGATGAGATCAGGAATTTACCGGAAGCTGACATCCCTTTTAAGGGTGTAAAAGGATGGCTGTCACAAGCATGCTGTCATCAAATAGTATTTTTTGATATTGAGCCAATCGGCAAAGTAGCCGAACACAAACATGGTGCACAATGGGGTCATGTATTCGATGGCGAAATGAAACTTACTATCGGAACTAAAACCAAAACCTATAAAAAAGGAGATTCTTATTTTATCCCTGAAGGCGTTTTACATTCGGCAAGCTTTAAAGAAAGAACACAATTGATGGATTACTTTGCAGATAAAGAACGATACGAAGAAAAAAAAGATACTTGTTGCTGTTGTGATTAACTTCTAAACAATTATCTGATTTCCTATCATTTATATTTTTTACTGTGTTGTCACAAAAGTTTGTATAATTGATTCTGTTGAAAAATCATTTGAACTATTTCGTTGGGCATTAACCTTCCAATAATAGGTCGTATTGGCATCAAGATCGCCAATATTTTTCGAGAATACCTCAACTTTTTCTACACTTTCATCTACAGCCGTATTTTCTTTTTCGCAAGCAACAAACAGAAAACTTATAACAAAAACAAAAGAAATAAGTTTTCTGTTTTTTTTAATGGAGGAAAACAGAACAATTAAAACAAGTAAAAACAAAAAATAGCTAAATGACGCTTTGGATAATAAAAGTTCTTCATTCATCACTTTAAAAGATTTTGATTGCGCAAAATCAGGAGATTTTGAATAAATAATTTCATATTCGCTATCCATAAGTCCTTCCCAGAAAATGTTAACTGCTGATGGCGAAACAGCTTCCCCATTAATTGGATATTTCAGCTTGAGCTTTGAAAACAATTCGGGGATATCATAAGATTTATAGCCTTTTGAGAACTCTTCTTGAAGGTTAATTTTTAAATATTCCTCAAAATTATGATAGTACAATAAATAAATTACACCCCTTTTCAAATCGTAAATATTTGAATACTGAGTTGGATATGAGCCTTGCTGATATGTCGATGATAATACAGCACCAACGAAAATCTCAGTTAATGTTTCAACATTTTTTATCATCTGCGTTGCATTGTTAAAGCGCGAGCAAGGATAATCATCTTCAACATAATGAGATTGATAAAAATTAGTTAGTACTTGATATCCCAATTCATTAAACAAAATATTATCGCCCTCAACAATCATTGAATTTCCCGATGAATCACCAATCAAATATTGTGCTTTATACTGATCCTCGCAATAATACTCATTTACAACTTGCAGCGCCTCT
>JAOZQX010000190.1 GCA_029931995.1 Bacteroidales bacterium | reverse complement strand
CGAATGACACCTCGTTTAAGGCAGTATTTTCTACTTCGTATGTTCTAAAGACTTTTTTAAGATTTTCAGTTTTAATCATAATACTAGATTTTAAATTATAATATATTTTAGTTTTTTATTTTTTATTTAAAGATCAATTTATCTTTATTTCCAAATGAATCGTATGAGGATACAATTACTTGCTCACCTGGTTGTAATCCTTCCATTACTTCATAGTAATTTGTGTTCTGACGATTAATTCTAATGCTACGCTTAATGGCAAAGCTACCTGATTCGTCAACAACGTAAATCCAATTTCCACCAGTTTCCTGGAAGAATCCACCACGTTTAATAATAATCGCATCTGTTTCGCTGCTAAATTTCAAACGTAATTGAATGGTTTGTCCACGCTTAATGCTTGGAGGAAAAGTATCTACAAAATGCATATCAACCTGAAATGAGCCATTGGTTACATCGGTATAAATTTTTACGATTTGAAGTTGGTAATTTTTACCGTTAAAATCAAACTCGGCACCTTGTCCGATAAACACGCGAGAGATATAACGCTCATCAATATTGGCCTGCAATTTAAATCCATCCTGCATATCAATTTGACCCAAATGTTCTCCTGCTGATTTTGTTTCACCAATTTCTACATTAAAGGACGAAAGTTTTCCAATGGCCGGAGCTTTCACATAAGCATTTTCAATATTTTTTCGAAGTAGATGAAGGTTTAAATCCATTCTCTCCAATGAAGTATTAATTGCTTTTGATTGATTGGCTGCATTCATTGAATCCAAGCGTTGAAGTTTGAGAGAAATATTTAACTGTCTCAAAGTAAAATCAAATTCTCTTTTAGCATCTTCATATTCTTTGGTCGAAATAATGCTGTCTCTGTACAAAGCTTCTTTTCTATCAAAATCAATTTTGGCACCGTCAATTGTATATTCTAATTGTACAATTTCTTTTTCTCGTAAGAATGTTGATTGCTGCAGGCTTAAATTAGTGCTTGTAAGATTATTTATTTCGGCTAACATACGGGTTTCTTGTTCCATATAATTAAGTTCCATAGCAGTATTCAGCAACTTAAGAATGGTGTCTCCTTTTTGAAGCATAGCACCGTCTTCAACAAATTTTTGCTCTACAACTCCGCCCTGAACAGCATCAATATAAATGGTTCTTTTAGGGAATACAACCCCATCAATAGGAATAAATTCCTGAAACTTATCAGCCAATACCGTAGCAATGGTTAACTGATTTTTATCTACATAAAGTTTACTCGAATTATCCCTAAGGAATAATAAATACACAATAAAAAAAGTGAAAGCAGCAATAGCTAGAATGCTAGCAATCTTTTTAGGTGTCCATTTCTTTTTTTCAATAGCTCTATCCATTTCTTCGAAAAGTTTAATTTTAACTGATTTTAACTAAAGTTGTGCCATTAATCATAACTTACTGTCATTAAATTTATTACAAGCCTCTCACCCAGGACTGTGCTTCAAAATTGTTCATTATCGTTCAATATTTTGTACAGATACGAACAGAATTTATACCTTTACCCCTCAAAATGGCAATCCTTACAGCTTAAATATTATTTTATGGAAAAACTTGAGGCTAGAATATTAATAGTAGATGATGATCAGGATGTTTTGCTGGCAGCAAAATTATTCCTAAAACAGCATATTTCCATTGTTCATACCGAAACAAATCCTGAAAATATTCCAGATTTGCTCCGTAACGAAAGTTACGATTTGATATTGCTTGACATGAATTTTAGTCCAGATGCTACTAGCGGAAAAGAAGGTTTTCATTGGATGAATAAGATTCTGGAAATTGATCCAACATCTGTAGTTATATTAATTACAGGCTATGGCGATATTGAATTGGCTGTTCAGGGGATTAAAGAAGGGGCTACAAACTTCCTGCTCAAACCTTGGGAAAACAAAAAATTATTAGCCACTATTACTACTACTTTACAATTACGCCAGTCGAAAGTTGAGCTTGAAGATTTACGCACCAAACAAAAAGTGCTGATCGCCGATTCTGATCAAGCTTATAGTAATTTAATTGGCCAGGCACCAAGCATGCAAAAGGTTTTAAACACAGTTCAAAAAGTTGCCATTACTGATGCCAACGTACTAATTTTGGGCGAAAACGGAACCGGAAAAGAATTAATTGCTCGCGCTATTCATCGTGCTTCCAATCGAAAAGACGAGGTTTTCATTAGTGTGGATTTAGGCGCTATTAGCGAAAGCTTATTCGAAAGTGAATTATTCGGTTTTAAAAAAGGCGCCTTTACCGATGCTAAAGAAGACCGTGCCGGACGTTTTGAGGCAGCTAATAAAGGAACCATCTTTTTAGATGAAATTGGGAATCTTTCATTCGCTCTTCAGTCAAAATTATTAAGTGTTTTACAAAATCGTAAGGTGGTTCGCTTGGGAACAAATAAAGAAATTCCGATTGATGTCCGATTGATTTGTGCAACAAATATGCCTTTGTATCAAATGGTAAACGAAAGTAAATTCCGTCAGGATTTATTGTACAGAATCAATACCGTTGAAATACAAATTCCACCTCTTCGTGAACGCGTTGAAGATATCACTCTTTTGGTTGATCACTTTTTGAATGACTATTGCAAGAAATATAAAATGCCACAAAAACGGCTTAACCAAAGTACGCTAACGCGTCTTGAAAAACACACCTGGCCGGGCAATATTCGCGAACTCCAACATGCTGTTGAACGAGCTGTTATTATGAGCGAATCTAATATGCTTGAACCTCACGATTTCTTCATCTCTCAAATGGATGAAAACAGAAATACTGACACGATCCCATCAAATATGAACTTGGAAGAAACAGAAAAAATGTTAATTCGCAAGGTAATTGATAAGCATGGTGGAAATATTAGTAAAGCTGCCAAGGAACTGGGTCTAACTCGCGCATCACTGTATCGTAGAATCGAAAAATATGGTTTATAGAAAATTTCGTTTTCTTGTAGTACTTCGTGTGCTACTTTTAACTTTATCAATATTTTTACTTTTTTATCTTTTAAATCAGTCAAAATACTTAGTGAGTGGCGTTATAGTTGGATTTTTGGCAATTGGACAACTCATTAGCTTAATAATATTTGTAGAACGAACAAATCGCAGACTCAGTCAGTTTTTACAAAGTATTCGGCATTCTGATTTTGCCAGCTCATTTTCTGATAAAGGGATGGGTAAAAGTTTTGAAGGATTAAATAACGAATTCAATGAGGTTATCAAAGAATTTAAAAAGAATAGAGCTGAAAAAGAAGAACATTTCAATTACCTGCAAACGGTTGTTCAGCACGTTAGTATTGGAATTATTGCCTACACAAAAAATGGTAAAGTTGATATAATTAATACGGCTTTTAAAAGATTGCTACGCATCAATAATCTTCGTTTTGTAAAAGATCTAAAAAAGGTGAAAGAAGATTTGCCCGAAATTTTAATGAATTTAAAAGCGGGTAATAAATCTTTGGTTAAACTTTTTGTTGAGGATGAATTGCTTCAGCTGATGATTTATGCTACAGAATTCCGCATGCGTGGCGAAGAATATATTTTGATTTCGCTGCAAAATATTCATGCTGAATTGGAAGAAAAAGAAATTGAATCGTGGCAAAAACTCATTCGGGTTTTAACCCACGAAATCATGAATTCCATCACACCAATTTCTTCATTAGCATCCACCGTTCAGGAAATGCTCTTAGAAAATTTAGAAGATAAACTTCAATTGAAAACCTTAGATCAGGATGATCTCGAAGGAGTTGACAGTGGCTTGAGAACCATCCAAAGTCGTAGTCAGGGTTTACTTAATTTCGTTGAAATATACCGGAATTTAACACGTATCCCAAAACCAAACTTTCGTTATTTTGAAGTATCCGATTTATTTGATCGTGCCGT
>JAOZQX010000189.1 GCA_029931995.1 Bacteroidales bacterium | reverse complement strand
ATGCAGCATCTGCATTGGCAATAATAAGTTCGGCTTGTGCTTTGGCCGAAAGTAGTTCAGCATAAGCCTCGCGTACTGATTCAATACCCGGGCTTGCTTCATTTTTCATACAGCTTGTAAGAATTAAAGCTGAAGCGAAAAATGCAATCAGTGTAATTTTAATTTTCATGAGTTTTTAGTTTTAAATTAAACAAATGATTAATAAATATGGTTAATAAATAAAAATTCCCTTTTTTTAGTCGGCGAATTTCACAATTAGAAGCAAATATAACCTATTTCATCCTCTAATAAAAAAAACTCCTAATGCTAATAGGAGAAATTTAAAATCCCTTATATGTATATCGTATGTAAATAATTGATATGCAGCAAGTAAAAATATTTTGATTACAGATGCCTAAATAAGCGAAAATTATGTATATTTGGGCAAAAATGATTGTTTTTGCAATACGGGAAAAACTTACTCCCCTATTTATTTAAACTGAACTTTGAATTTGCAAAAGCTTTTAAAAAGATTGATGTTATTATGCGTTCAGAAATACTTAGCGGAAAGATAAGGCTTTTTTTTGTGATAGAAAAAGCAAGACTATGTATTAATTTGCTTTGCGGATTAAATTTGATTTTTACGAACAAGCGATTGTTAAAAATTACCTTGTATCTTTTGTTGTTTTTGTTACCCTATGTTTCTTATAGCCAGATTGAAACACCTCTTTATTTAGATGAGCATGCCAAAACATTTATTGAGGATACATTTATTTTGGGTTATATGGAATCAAGCTTTACATTCTATATTCTTACAAAAAATGAATATTGGGAGCTGAAAATGGTAAGTGATAGGAATTGGGTTAAGCATAATTATGAGCGTAATGACTTATTTTATTATAAGCGTGATGGCGTGTTTAATGAAACTCAAATTAAAGATTTGATTTGGGTTACCAATGGCACTACTGCTTACTTGATGCCGGAAGGGGGTGGGTATATGTTTGAGTTTACAGGAAATTCAATTGTTAAATTGGAGGATTCGTTCGATCAGCGTACAAATACTGCCTCAACCTATTTTATGTATCGTAATTGTATTTTTAATTATAGCGGCTACGGGTATTGGCAATATCCATCATTTATTTCGAAGTACGATTTGAAAATTAAAAGATTATCGACTTTTATCCCGCGTGAAGGAACTCTTATTCCGCCTTCACAAATTCGTCCCTTATCTTTATTTAACAGAGCAAGCCAGTCTTTATATGTTTGGGGGGGGGCAAAAGTTGCCTATACTAATTCAGTTTCAAATTCGATAAACAATACAAATAGGCTTTGGAATTTGAATATGGAGACCAAAGAGTGGAATCAGATTGGTAGAGTGAATATGCCTGTTGAATTTGCCGATAATAAATATAACGATACTTTTATTGCTTTTAAATCTGATAAGGAATTATTTTGCATATTAGGTGGGCAATTATTTGTCTTTGATATTTTCAATAATAGAATTTCGACCTATAAAATAAGTGAGGAATTTGATCTTAATGTTGATGCTAATGTTCAGCCTGTATACAGCAATGCGAGTAAGGTTTTATTATTGTCAACAACGCCTTTTCCAAACCAAAATGTAAGACGGGTGCAATTTGTTAGTTTGTCGAATTATAAGTCGGAGCTGGTGTCGGAAACGAGACTGATCAAAACGCATTTTAAAACCATTCTTACAACCATCATTTTAATCATTTTATTTTTAGGCTTACTTTACTTACTTTATTATTTGTATAAGAATTATTATATTTATTATAATAAGCTCATCATTACCCGTTCGGCAAAAACAATTAAGTTCAATAATAAATTTATTAATGTATTGGATACGGAAGAATCGGAATTGGTATTCTGGATTGCACAGAGCGAAGATTTCGTAACTACCAACTTCATCATGGATCGGCCATCGGATGGATCGCAGAACTATGAAAGTATGAAGAAGAGAAAACTAAATGCTATGAGATCGATTGAAGTAAAACTTGGGGCTTTATCTCAGGTTAGAAAAACAGTGTTTATTGAACGAAAGTCAACAGAAGATTTAAGACTTAAAGAATATAAGCTGAATAGTGATTGGATTGTTGTAAGAGAGTAAGCTGGTTTATTTATACTCATTGATTCAAATTTCTCAGATTAAATATCGAACACCGATTAACGAATAATGATTTAAGAAGTTAATAGGTCTTCTATATTCGATATTCAAGAATGAAAGACAATTAGATTACTAAAAAAAAGGATCAGCTGTGAATGAGAGCAGATAGTGTACTTAATCCTGCTTCCGAGTTAGCTTTCCTGTTTTGAAAGAATAAAAACGTTGTACAAAATAACTGTAGGTAACAACAATAATGGTTGTCAGTATTTTTGATAGGGTTGCATACAAGCCAAATTCTTCGACAAACAATTTTAGTAACAAATAGTTAAGCAAGATAGCCCCGGCTACAGTCATTCCATATCTTAACAATTGAGTTTTCCCTTTTATTAATGAGGAGGTAAAAGTGATATATTTAGCGAGCAAAAACCCGGATGTAAAAGTAATGGGGAATACGAATAGGAATGCAGCAATGTGAGGACTGATGGCAACAAATCCGAAATCTACAATTTCTTTATTGAGAATAAAACGGTAGAAAATGAAATACAAAAATATGTCGAAGGCTGTGTTGGCTCCTCCTGTGGCAGCATACCGAAAAGTTTCAATAGGAATGAATTTTGAGAAAGGTGGGTAAACGTAATCAATGATTCCATTTATAATCTTTTGAAGAAAATGTAATGGTCGCATATAAATGAAGGATTTATCTTTAAATATTTTGCTTACGAAAATACAATAAATCCGCTTAGCAGCGAAGTCGTTATTAATAATTCTCCACAGTGGAAACAAGGGTTGTTGTTCTGTTTAGTCAAATTAGATAATTTTTAGTTTTCCAAAGTTGGAGAATATTTTATAGAAGAATACAGAATGCGGAAACCAAAATATAAAAATGGGCTTTGTGATCTTTATAAAAAAAAGCTACAAAGGAAGACAAAGTACTTCACAAAGTTTCACTAAAGGCTTAAACTGGAGATGGGAGATTCTAAATTGATAATCGACAATATTGAAATTATTGAATGAATTTCATACTTTTATTGTTATTTAATACCTAAAACTCAAGAAAATGAAAACACAAAAAGCACTATTTGTGCTATCTGTTTTGTTGTATTTTTTTATTATTTCTTCCTGCAATAAAGAAACCATCATAAATAATTATGATATGGTTTCGCAATACGAATTAGATAAAACAATTGTTCAAACTAACACTACAAATGTTGCTGCCGGGCTTAATGATGTCTTCATGAGTTTGTTAACTGATAGTACAGAAAGAGCCCTTCTTTGTCAGGCATTTGTTTTTGATGCTCGATTTTTTGATGATGAATCAGGTTATTTTTTTATTGAAACTCTGGATGATGCATGGGTTATTGCACATGTAAATCCGGATTTAATTGGTACATCTCGCGTTGATATTCAGGATATCTACGGAAAGTATTTCATTCAGGATTTGGTATCTACTGTAAACTATTTAGGCTATGGATTTGTGGAGTATTATCGGAGTAATCCGCTTACTGATGAAATTGAGCGTAAGCTAAGTTTTGTAACAGGAATCCCTTCGGCTGAGTTATTTATTGGAGCAGGATTTTATGGAGACCCACCTGAAAGATATTATGAAAAACTTGATGCCAATAAAGTAATTGCCGAAACATTGGTCAAAACAATGGCCAAAGGTATAGGTGGCGTTTTCGATAATTTTTATTCGGATTCGCTTCAGCGGGTTGAGTTTTGCCAAAATTTTATCCAGCATATTCGTTTTTTTGATGATCAAAGCGGCTACTTTTTTATTTGTGATTTGGATACTTATAATATTGC
>JAOZQX010000188.1 GCA_029931995.1 Bacteroidales bacterium | reverse complement strand
GCTACTATAAATATTTCTTGCAAGCTGGACTAATGTCGATTGAACCCAATACAGGACATGTAAAAGCCTATGTTGGCGGTATCGACTACAATACCTTCAAATATGATCATGTTACGATGGGTCAGCGTCAGGTAGGTTCAACCTTTAAACCCTTTCTTTATACTTTGGCAATGCAGGAAGGTGAATACACTCCTTGCAGCAAATTACCCAATATTCAACCGATGATTGAATTGGATAATGGCGATGTATGGGAACCCGATAATGGAGCAGATGGCACCGAGGGACAAGAAATAAGTTTAAAATATGCCTTGGCTACTTCCAATAATTGGATTTCAGGTCATTTAATAAAAAGGTATTCTCCTCAGGCAGTAATAAAAGTTGCCCGTAAAATGGGTGTGCAAAGTCGGATTCGACCTGTTTATTCTATTGCATTGGGATCGGCCGATTTAAAACTTTCGGAAATGGTTGGAGCCATGAATACTTTTGCGAGTAAAGGAGTATATGTTGAGCCTATTTATATTACACGGATTGAAGATAAAAACGGAAATGTTTTAGCTCGTTTTGCTCCTAAACAGAATGAGGCCATGAATGAAAACACAGCCTATCTTATGCTTGAATTATTGAAAGGTGTGGTTGAACATGGTACAGGTAGGCGGCTAGGCTGGAAATATGGTTTTAGACATCCCATTGCCGGGAAAACCGGAACTACTAATAATCAATCGGATGGATGGTTTATGGGAGTTGTTCCTGAATTATCTACAGGTGTTTGGGTTGGTTGCGAGGATAGAAGTGCTCATTTCAGGAGTTTGTATTTGGGGCAAGGCGCCAATATGTCCTTACCAATTTGGGCTTTATATATGCAAAAAATCTATGCAGATTCCACTTTAAATTTTCAAAAAGGTGATTTTGAACCTCCTATTCATGGTATGGATGTTGAATTTGATTGCAGTAAATACAAGGAAAACAAGAACGAATCGATTGATGTGGATGATGAGGAATTCTAAGCTATAATCTTTTTTTCTTTTTTGGCTTTTTGTGTTTTGGATTGATGCCGAGTATTCGTTGAATGAAAGATCCTTTTTTGGCTTGATTATAAGATTCAGAACGCTTTTTTGTTTTCTCCATCATTTCTTGAGTCGGAATTGTTTGGCGCTCGTGGTGAGCTTCAATAAGTTTTTCGTGTTGTTCCTGAGCTTCTTTTTTTCGGGCAATTTCTTGTTTTTCTGCCTCTTTAATTTTTTGCGACCCCTTAATACTTTTGCATGAATTTGCTTGAAAAGCAAAACCAATTAACAATGAAAAAAATAAAAGTTTGAATTTCATTAAATAGATGTTTGTAAACTAACTGCAAAATAATAAATTTACAGTATCGTTTAATTAAAACGAAATCATTAGAAATGTATTTTAGAAAACATACATATTTTTTATTTATCCTTTTTGCATTTGTAATTACAGGATTACCATTTTCGTGTGGCAAAGAAAATCCTGTAGATAAATTAATTCCTTATGTACGGGTAGATTTTCAAATTAACCCCGCTTCGCCACAATATACAGCTGGTGAAAATGGGAATGGGGATTTGTCGTTTGCCGGAAACTGGGCATATGTAAATGGTGGTTATCGCGGAATTATCATTTACAATATTGGTTTTGGAGAGTACAAGGCTTATGAACGAACAGTTCCGTACAATTATCCAAATGATTCGGAATGTAGGGTAGCGGTAGATAATACTGATTTTTTTGCTGTTGATCCTTGTAGCAGTTCAAAATACAGTTTATTGGATGGCACTCCTTACGAGGGTCCTGCAGTATTATTCCTCAAACAATATCGTACTTCTTTTGACGGAATTTATTTACACGTCTTTAATTAAAAAAGGCGACCTTCTTCCGAAAATTGCCTTCAAATTCAAATATCGTAGTTTTTGATTTTTTAATGCAAAAAATTACAAAAAAATTCCAATACTCAATTTACAAAACGAATAGGAATATATAATTGTACTAAACTTTTTTGTTATTTGTTTTATTGTTTTTTGATGCTTATAAACTTATTTGTAAGTTTAGCTTAGTATCTGTAGTGATCAGGTTTATAAGGACCTTCAATAGGAACACCTAAGTAATTAGATTGTTCTTTGCTCATTTTTGTGAGCTTAACCCCAATTTGTTCTAAATGTAAACGAGCGACTTCCTCATCTAAATATTTAGGTAAACGATAAACACCCACTTCATAGTCATTTTTCCAAAGCTCAATTTGAGCCAGCGTTTGGTTTGAAAATGAATTACTCATCACGAATGAAGGATGACCGGTAGCACAACCAAGATTTACCAAGCGACCTTCTGCTAATAAGAAAATTGAATTTCCATTTTCAAAAGTATATTTATCAACCTGAGGTTTAATGTTTGTTTTCTGAGTTCTTTTATCACTATCTAATTTTTCAACCTGAATTTCATTATCGAAATGACCAATGTTACAAACAATCGCCTGATCTTTCATTGTTTTCATGTGATCAAAGGTGATCACATCTTTGTTTCCGGTGGTGGTAACAAAAATATTTCCTTCAGTAAGTGCTTCTTCAATAGTGGTAACTTTAAAACCTTCCATTGCTGCCTGAAGTGCACAAATAGGATCAATTTCGGTAACAATAACACGGGCACCATAAGTACGCATTGATGTTGCACATCCTTTACCTACATCGCCATAACCTAACACAACAACTGTTTTTCCGGCAAGCATTACATCAGTTGCACGTTTGATGCCATCGGCTAATGATTCGCGGCAACCGTAAAGGTTATCAAATTTTGATTTAGTAACCGAATCGTTTACATTAATGGCCGGAACCAATAATTCTCCATCTTCCATCATTTGATACAAACGATGAACACCCGTCGTTGTTTCTTCCGAAACACCTTTCCAATCTGCAGTGGCTTTATGCCATTTTTTATTATCCTCAACATAAGTTTCGGTTAACAATTTGTAAATAGCCGCTTCTTCTAAACTTGAAGTTTCTTTTTTCAATAATTTAGGATCGTCTTCAACATTTACACCTATGTGCAGAAGTAATGTTGCATCTCCACCATCATCAACAATAAGTTGTGGGCCTTTTTCTCCGGGGAAACTCAAGGCTTGTTTAGTACACCACCAATATTCATCAAGGTTTTCACCTTTCCATGCAAAAACGGGGACTCCTGCTTTTGCAATAGCAGCAGCAGCATGGTCTTGTGTTGAAAAAATATTACAACTTGCCCAACGAACGTCTGCACCAATTTCCACCAAGGTCTCAATTAAAACTGCTGTTTGTATAGTCATGTGCAAAGAACCGGTAATTCGAACTCCTTTCAAAGGTTTTTCTTTAGCATATTTCTGACGGATAGCCATTAAACCGGGCATCTCTTTTTCAGCAATTTCAATTTCTTTTCTTCCAAAATCGGCCAAATTAATATCGGCAATTTTATAATCTGTTTTTGTTTCTATCATTATTTCCGAATTCAATGTAATTATCAATTTTTTAGGACTGCAAATTTACAAATAAATTTCCCAAGCTCAAAGCCACATTATATTAAGTGTTGAGCAACTAAAAATTGTATTTTTGTCAATAAAGTTTGTTTATGCCATTGATTCAAAAAAATACAATTGCTCAAGGAGTGCAACTTGCCGTTTGGGAGATATGCGAATCATTGGATGAACTTCTAAATGGTTTTGTTTTTCATGAGGAGGAAAAACAAATATTTGAATCTTTTACATACGAAGGGCGAAAAAAACAATGGTTAATTACTCGTAAACTTTTGCTTGCGCTGTCCGGAAACTCCTCTTTATGGATTGCTCATGACGATAATCGCCGACCCTATTTGAATGATGAAACGCTCTCAATTTCAATTTCTCATACACAAAATTATGTTGCTGTACTTTTAGGTGAAAATATTAGTTTGGGAATTGATATTGAAAAA
>JAOZQX010000187.1 GCA_029931995.1 Bacteroidales bacterium | reverse complement strand
AAAAAACCCCAAAAAACAATCTTTCAATTTAGTATATTTGTTTAAAACAAAAACAATTTGCTTTGATTGTAGAGGGCAGTAAAATAAAACTCATTTATGCATTGATACTATTAATCCTCTTAGTATCGTTTGGCATTAGTGGGTTTATGATTTTGGAGAGCTTTACTTTTCTTGAAGCCATTTATATGACAGTGATCACTATTTCGACTGTTGGATATGGCGAAGTTCATGAACTAACCACCTCCGGACAAATATTCACGACCATACTAATTTTATCAAGTTTAGGGGTATTGGCCTACGTAGTTTCAATTGTTGCTACTCACCTTTTCGAAGGACAATTACATTTAATATTAAGCGGTTATCAAAAAAAATCCAGACTCAAAAAAATGGAAAATCATATAATAATTTGTGGTTTTGGCCGTAACGGACAGCAAGCCGTTGTGGAGCTTAAGGCTCATGGCCGAAAGTTTGTCGTCATCGATACAAACAAAAACCTCTTGTACCAAAACCTGGGCACAAAACATCCCTTTATTGAAGGAGATGCAACTCAAGATGAAATTTTGGAGCAAGCAAATATCCATAAGGCAACAGCCTTAATAACTACTCTTCCAAATGATGCCGATAATTTATTTGTGGCTTTATCGGCACGCTCATTAAACCCGAATGTAAAAATTATTAGTAGGGCATCAAATATTAGTTCTGAAAAAAAATTAAAAACTGCCGGAGTAAATAATGTAGTAATGCCCGAGAAAGTGGGCGGTGCGCACATGGCTTATTTAGTTGCCCGACCAGACATTATTGAATTTATGGATCACTTATCTGTTCAGGGTGACAGCCCCATCAATTTGGAAGAAATTATTTGCGAACAACTCCCAAAAGAAGCCATTAATAAATCTATTGATGAAATTGGTGTTCGTCGGAAAACAGGAGCTAATATTATTGGTTATAAAACTCCCGAAGGCGAATATGTTATTAACCCGAGTCCAACAACTAAAGTAATTCCGAATTCAAAAATATTTGTCTTAGGCACCAAAGAACAAATTGCGCTGATGCGAGACATTTTTCATAATGCAGGATAAAATAATCTGAAATTTAAAACTTTAATTTTTCGCGAAAATCATCCAATGCGGTTGCAGTTCCAAACACATTGATTACATCGCCAAGACGCAAATAAGTCTCCCCATGTGGAATATACATATTATCGCCTCGTTTTACCATCATAATGGTTCCATCACCATGAAAAGGAATTTCTTTAATCTGCAAACCATCAAAGTTTTTATTGGTCATATTAACCTCTTCAATATGAAAGTTTTCGTAAGACTCAACCATGGTATGATAAGTCGTGGGGCGGACAATTAAATTCTCAATCGTATTCGCAATAACTCGTGTGGCATCAAAAGTCTCAACATCCAAATCACGTAAAGCTTGCCAAACTTTTGATGTCCCCGATCTGGAAATCATCCGTTCATGCTGGAATTCATTTCGTAGCATTCGGCTTATCTGAATATTTTCTTCATCACTATCAGAAAGCACAACCACATAGTTTTCGGGATTCAATTTAAGTTTGTCAAAAATTTCTCGATCTTTCCCATCACCTTTAAAAACAGCTATTCCTTTTGCCTCTATTTCCTTGAAACGACTTTCATTATTCTCAATTATAATAGAAGAATGAGAATGGAGATGTAAACGACGAGCTAATAACACTCCTGTGCTCGAACCTCCCACAATAATGGTTTTATTTCCTTCAAAAATATTTCGAGGGTTAAGTATATTATAAATAGTAGGAGAAAATAAACAGGTAAGGACAGCCATCAGTATAAAACTCGCGTTTATCCCCTCTGAAATCACTCCTAATTCCAGACCAATAGTAGCTGCTGCAATAATTAAACTCAGTCGCGATGACATCAAAAACCCACCCGAAATTGCTTTCCGAAAACCAAACAAACGCATCCATAAAAAGGACGGAATAATTTTGATTGCAAATAATGTAATAATCAAAAGACCGAGGAACAAGAACAAGCTATTATCAAGTTCGAAAAGGGCATTTGGCTCAAAATGAACGCCTACCATAATAAAAAATACGGGAATGAAAAAACCATATCCAAAGCCATCCAATTTCACCAAAAGCATTGAACGCTCTTTATGCATAAACACCGAAAGCAACAAACCACTCAAAAATGCTCCTAAAAGAATTACTTCTTTCTCGATATATTGAGAAGCCACAACAAAAACAAGAATTAATAAAATGGTTCCCCGTATTTTAATTTGTGAAGCTGCATGTGATAATTGGAAAGTAATTTTTCGGATAATATTAATCTTACTGAATACGCTTCCCAACAGATAAAAAACAATGAATAATAACAATAATGCTCCCAACCAAAGCAATTCGGCGTGAAATCCGTTTTTTATAACAAAAGCGGTAACAGTAAATAATAGGATGCTAAATATATCGGCAATAGCTGCAGCCAAAATCAACATTTGTCCAAAATGAGTATTTATTTCGGCACGATTTTTCAGCACCGGTAAAATAATTCCCACCGAAGTAGTTACCATAATTAGTGAGAAATACCAAATATTTTGAAGATCAATCAAAAATGAAAATGCCCAGGCAGCCAAATAAGACACAACTAACGTAATGATGAAATAAACAAAACCAACCAGCAAAGGATTTTTCAAATAACGAGCATAAGTGATTCTCCTTCGCGGAAAAGAAGCCTTGATCTGATCAACATCAATTTCTAAGCCGCCCAAAAACATCAGAAACACAAATCCGGTTAAAGCAAAATAATCAAGTAAAACTGTTGAGTCGGAGGGAAATCCTAGAATGAAATATTTACCTATAAAAAATCCGGCTAATATTTCAATAATCACCGTTGGTATTTTGGTGATCCTCAACAAGGACATCAACATAGGAACTGCCCAAGCTATGGCAGCAACAATGAGTATAGGATAAAAATCAAAATCAAACGAAATAGTTAGTAAAGACATTCGATATCAGCAGTTTTAATGAATAATAAAATTGTATTATTTAGCTTAAAAAGCCTTATAAATATACGAATATTAATCCTTATATAAAATTCAAGTTTTATTTGATTTTATTATGAATTGGTAGAGAAGCAGCAAATATGCATTGCCATTCCAATATTTTTTTTAACATTTGTGAATTATTGATTGAAATAGCTATTTTTCACAAATTTAAAACTAGTACCATGCCCGACCAAAAAAAACTAATTCTTATACCCACTGATTTTTCTGAAGCTTGTGATAATGCAATTGATCACGGTGTTGAAATAGCAAAAGCCTACGATGCCGAAGTATGTATTTTACACGTTGTAAATAAAGATACCAAGCTATATCTTGAAAAAAATAATTTAATTGAAGAAGACCTTGACAGGCGTATGGAATTACTTGCAAAAGGGATAAGAAAAAGCCATAAAGTTTATGTGAGTGTTATCATCCGTAATGGTAGCATTTTTAATGAGATAAATAAAGTGGCTCAGGAAATTGATGCCGGATTAATAGTTTTAGGCACCCAAGGCAAAACCGGATTTCAAAAATTGATAGGCGGGTTTGCTATGCGGATTATTCTGCATTCACCTATTCCAGTAATCGTTGTACAAAAAAGAGCGCTTGACGAAGAAGAAGGCTATAAAAACATAGTTTTCCCAGTAAATGAATCTATCGAGTATGAACAAAAAATTGATTGGGCGGGCAAATTACATTTTGCCTTTCAATCAAAAATTCACATTTTTAAATTTAAAGAAGATAACCCCGAATACCTGCAAAACATAAATGAAGTAACTGAAAATATTACTACTGCTTTAGATAAAAAAGGTATTAACTATGTTGAAGTAGAAGCCAAACATGAATCAAATTTTTCAAAACAACTATTGGAATATGCTGTTTCAAACAGCGCCGATCTAATCATGATTATGACGAATAACGACGAATTTGAACCCTC
>JAOZQX010000186.1 GCA_029931995.1 Bacteroidales bacterium | reverse complement strand
ATGCTCTTTTAATTTGTGAGTAGCTTCTATTGATTGGTTTTCTTTATTTATCACATTTTGAGCCTGTTTTTCAATAATTTGAGATGAATAACGACTAGTCTCTGTATTGAATAACACTAAATTATAAGCAAGCTCGTTCAAATAATTCGAACGAATCCTCAGTGGGTTAACAATTACTTTATCGTCTTTATAAAACTCCATAAAATTAACTCCGCCAAAAGTGGCTGCATATTGGTCTTGTTTACCTCCAGCCATTCCTAAATCAACTCGTTCAATATCATAAGCCAGACGAGCCAAATCATACTCACCCAGCGGAAGGTTTAACCACTCAACATAAGCCCCCAAAATTGCCACAACCAATGTTGAGGAAGTTCCCAAACCCGAACCAGGAGGAGCATCAACATAAGTTGTTAATTCAAATGAAAGGGGTTTTTTCGTATAATCTTTAACAAGCCTATTGTAAATACCACGCAGCAAATTCAGCTGTCCATTTATCGGAATGTATTCAGTAGAATCTAACTCATATCTTTCATTCTTATCAATTGCATTGAAGATGATTTTTCCATCATCGCGGGGAATAATAGTTGCGTATGCATACATGCTAATGGTTGCATTTAGTATGGCACCTCCGTACAAATCAGAATAGGGCGAAACATCTGTACCGCCACCAGCCAAACCAAGTCTTAATGGTGCTTTACTCCTTATTATCATTTTCAATCATTTTAAGTAATTTATTAATAGTCTCAAGCATACGATCCCAAGAGTATTTTTGTTTCTCCAATTTAATGTTCTCGAGAAATTTTTCTGAGGGCAGTTGTAAAATTTTTTGAATTGCCTTACTAACTTCATCCACCTCAGGCTGTACCACATAACCTACTTTTTTATCAGGAATAATTTCGGACAAACCACCCACATCTGTAACAATCATTGGTTTCTCGAAATGATAGGCAATTTGAGTTACACCGCTTTGAGTAGCAGTTTTGTATGGTTGAACCACAACATCTGCTGCATTAAAATAATCGGCAACTTTGCTGTCGGGAATAAAATCGTTATCCATAATAACTCTAGCCTGCATTTGATGCTTTTCAATAATATCCTGATATAGTTTTTGATCGGTATAAAACTCGCCTGCCACAATCAGTTTTACTTTTTGATTTTCAAATTCCTTACTTCCAAATGCTTCCAGCAATAAATCTAATCCTTTATAATCTCTGATGAAACCAAAAAACAATAAATATCGAAACTGAGGGTCAAGCCCTAATTTCTTCAGAGCTTCTTCCCTATTTTCAATCTTCCCAAAATGATCGTATAATGGATGTGGTGAAAATAGCTTTGGTTTTTTCTTATTAAAAGTATCTAAATCAGTAAGTACCGATTTTGACATAGCAATAAAAGCATGCATTCCTTTCACGAAATAATTTGCCAAAGTTCTATCAAAAGCACGTTTCTCATGCGGAATAATATTATCAATAATAGAAATTAATTTTGTCTTACGCTTCCATCTGATAATTCTCGCAATTGTTCCAAAACATGGAGCCATAAAAGGCAACCAAAATTTAATAATTACCAAATCAGGTCTCGCTTTACGAATTTTCAAACCAACCCTAATCCAATTAAACGGATTGATAGAATTTACAGAAGTATTAATGCTTAAACCTTTAGGCGGAGGGTCAGTTGAATATTGTGTTTTCCCCGGAAATAAAAAAGAAGGATATTGAAGTTTAAATGACTCGATAGAAACGTCATAAGCTTGCTCTGTAAAAGCTCTTGCCAATCGCTCGTTATAAGCAGCCAGCCCGCCACGCAAAGGATAGGCTTGACCCACAATTACAATTTTTTTATTGGCACCCATCAGCTACAAATTATTCTTCAAAACCAGTTCTTTTTGAAATATGATACGCATTTCTATCCGTAGAATTACGAGAAATCATTTCAGCTAAGAAACCTGTCATAAATAGTTGTGTTCCCAATATCATTGCTAAAATACCAAGGTAAAACAAGGGTCGCTCAGTCATTCTATACTCCTGCAGAAATAATTTAGCATAAGTCAAGTATATAGCAGTTCCAAAACCAAGCATAAACAAAAGAGTACCAATACTTCCAAAGAGATGCATCGGACGTTTTCCGAAACGAGAAACAAAAATTATTGAGATTAAATCCAAAAATCCTTTTCGGTAACGCTCCATTCCAAATTTAGTTTTTCCGAATTTACGCTCATGATGTGTTACTACCTTCTCACCAATTTTTGCAAATCCGGCCCACTTAGCAATTACAGGAATAAAGCGATGCATTTCGCCGTAAATTTCAATATTTTTTACAACTTCTTTTTTATAAATTTTTATGCCACAATTTTGATCATGAAGTTTAATTCCGGTTATCATCCGGTTAACCCTATTATAAATTTTTGATGGCCAACGTTTAACAATCGGGTCTTTTCGTTTCTTTTTCCATCCTGAAATCAAATCAAAGCCTTCATCTTTTAGCATATTAAAAAGTAATGGGATTTCTTCAGGGCTATCTTGCAAGTCGGCATCCATTGTTATTACGACATTGCCTTTGGAAGCCTCAAATGCTGTATTTAAGGCTGCAGATTTCCCATAGTTACGACGAAAACGTATTCCCTTAACATTTTTATTCAAGGCTGAGATTCCTTCAATTATCTCCCATGAACGATCTGTACTACCATCATCTACATAAATAATTTCATACGTAAATTGATTGGATTTCATCACTCTTACGATCCAATCATTTAACTCTTGTAACGATTCTTCTTCGTTCAATAATGGGATTACAACTGAAATATCCATTTATATATATTTTATAAGGGTGCGTCTTCCTTTTTAATAAATATTGATGCTATAAGACTGATTACTGCAACAATTACTATATTCCAAATAAAACCCATCAAGGCCATCATTAAAGGATTCATAAATCTTTTAGTCATGGCAAGTGCTTGATCAATTTGTTCATCTGATAAGCTAGGATTATCTAGCATTCTGTCTTCAGCCATTTCCATTGCTTCTGTAATTACTGAAGGGTCAAAATATTTAAGAAATATGAAAGTATAAAGCGCAACAAAAAATGCAGCAAATAAACCTGTCATAAAACCAATTGAAAATGACTTTCCCAAAGAAATCATTCCGTCAGAATGAATGTCACGATACGATTTGGCAGCCCAAATAATACCCCCGATAAATACTAAATAAGCAACAAACCTGATGTAGGATTCTCTAGGCAAATCCAATACATAAAAAACAAGATCTAAAACAATTAAAATAACAGCTGCAATTAATCCATAATTCAGCCAGGTTTTTAAGATAGGCACATTTTTTTCTTCCATGATAATTTGTTTTGAAGGTTAGTACTGCAAACTTACTAAATAAATATATAATCTAAAATAATAAAAAAACCTTGTCTGCTATATAACATATTTGTAATTTTGCAGCAGGGTAAGTCTTATACGACCAGCTCCTGTTGAACTCCCCCAGGTCCGGAAGGAAGCAAGGGTAGATGGTTGAGCGGTGCGATATAAGTAGCTTACCCTTTTTTAATTATATTTGTTCTCTCAAAAAATAAAAAATGTTATTGCGAATACATCCGAAAAATCCAAGTCAACGGCAAATAAGCAAGGTTATTGATTGCTTAAACAGCGGAGGTATAATCATTTACCCTACTGATACTGTTTACGGATTGGGATGTGATATCTACAATAAAAAAGCTGTTGAACGAATTGCACAAGTAAAAGGCGTCAAGAAAGAAAAAGCTAATTTTTCATTTATTTGTTCAGACCTAAGTCATATTTCGGATTTTACACGTCCGATAAGTAATGAAATTTACAAATTGATGAAAAAACTTTTACCCGGTCCTTTTACATTCATCTTGGAAGCAAATAATAAAGTTCCGAAGCTTTTTCAAAGTAAAAAGAAAACGGTAGGTATACGAGTACCAGATAATAACATCATCAGAACAATAGTTGAAGAATTTGGACATCCGATCATGTCAACCTCTGT
>JAOZQX010000185.1:1962-4015 GCA_029931995.1 Bacteroidales bacterium | reverse complement strand
CAAATTCCGGCCAACTGATCGGGAACATTTCAGCACCTGCATTCAATTTCATGGTACACGATCCCAATGGAATCATTGAACGGTTCAACGAAAGATCTTTAATTTCCAATTTTTTGATATAACGCATCATTTCCGTTTCCGAATGATAAGAATTAAAAACCTCATGCGTCATAAATTTACTGGTTCTAATCAAATCTTCATGAAGGTGTAAAGACTGGCATTTGTCGCAATACTCCTGCATTACATATTTTTTATTATTTGCAGCAGCCAAAATGCTTAAAATATTTTGCAGATCATTTTTACAGTTGGTAGTTTCATCCAAGCTAATCCCCAAATGTTTATCATCAATATATCTGAAATTAATCTCTTTTTTTAATGCCAGTTCTTTGATCTGATCCATCGAAACTTCATCAGGAATTTCAACGTAAAGTGTATCGAAGAAATAACCATTCAATTGTTTGAATCCATAAATTTCTAATTCCTTACTGAGATAAACAGTTAAACTATGAATGTCTTCTGCAATTTCTTTCAAGCCTTCCGGTCCATGATAAGCACCATACATGCCGGCCATGATGGCTAACAAAGCCTGTGCAGTACAAATGTTAGATGTTGCACGTTCGCGTTTAATATGTTGCTCACGGGTTTGTAAGGCCATACGTAAGGCAGGAGTGCCATTCGCATCCTGAGAAACGCCAATGATACGTCCGGGAATATTACGTTTGAAATTTTCGGTAGTAGCAAAATAAGCAGCATGAGGGCCACCATAACCCATCGGAATACCAAAACGTTGAGTAGTTCCAATAGCCACATCTGCGCCCCATTCGCCTGGAGGGCTTAAAAGGGTTAAGCTTAAAAGATCGGCAGCAGCAATTACTTTTGCTCCAGCTGCATGTGCTTCTTCTGCAAAAGCTTTATATTTCTTTACAGCACCAAATTGATCGGGGTATTGAACCAAAGCACCATAAACGTTTTCGGTAAATTCAAAGCTGTCACAATCGCCAAAAATTAACTCAATTCCTAAAGCGGCTGAACGGTTTTTTAATACATCAATGGTTTGAGGAAAAATATTGTCGCAAACAAAAAATTGATTTACACCTGCTTTGGACTGAGCTCTTGAGCGGGCATTATAAAGCATGATCATAGCTTCGGCAGCGGCTGTTGCTTCATCCAATAAAGAGGCGTTGGCAATTGGTAAAGCAGTTAAATCGGCAACCATGGTTTGGAAGTTTAAAAGTGCTTCTAAACGGCCTTGCGAAATTTCAGCTTGGTAAGGAGTGTAAGATGTGTACCAGCCCGGATTTTCTAATATATTCCGAGTGATGACACCGGGAGTGATTGTATTATAATAACCCAGTCCGATATAAGATTTATAGATTTTATTTTTAGCACCAACATTTTTAATGTGATTCAGGTATTCAAACTCATTCATCCCTGTGGGTAGGTTCATAGCTTTCTTTAAACGAATCGCTTTTGGAACCGTCTCATCAATCAAGGCATCAAGCGATGCGATCTTAATTTTATCAAGCATTCCTCGGACTTCAGTATCACGAGGTCCATTATGTCTTTTAATGAAATTATTGGTGAGCATTCTAATTTATATTAAAGGTTTTACGAATAAAAATTGACTATAAATATGGCGCAAAGGTAATTATTTTTATAATTGTTTTTGACTGAATTTAATATCTTGTTAATTATTTCACATAATATTTGAAACCCATTAAATTAAAAGTCCCTCCCGAAATCGGAAGGGACTTTTAATTTAATAACTTTTAAAATTATTTATTAATTCTCATTTTGAAGAATGAAAGATAAACAAAGCATAAAGCAACCAATAAAAAAATAATTTCAGAATTATCATATCAATTCAAGTTATTATATTAATATTTAGCCAAACCAATCACTTTTTATTTTTTATTAATCTCATTTATCATTTTCATTGCATTTTCATTCTCAGGATCTAACTCCAATACTTTTTTGTAATGCGTTTTCGCCATTCTTATATCTCCTTTTTTCAAATATGCTTCCCCTAAACTATCAAAAGCATTTGGTGAAG
>JAOZQX010000185.1:0-1952 GCA_029931995.1 Bacteroidales bacterium | reverse complement strand
TCGAAAAAGAATAAGTCTTCATTTTTCATTTGGTTTAACTTTTTACAGGCCTTTTCATATCCACCCTTGTCTAGAACACTTTTATATTCCTTGTATGCAGATAGTTTTCGGTCTTTAATGAACATTCCTGCTTTAAGCTTGGCAGCCTCACTGCCTTGCTCTGCATGCAAATAATCATATTCCATTATACAAGTCATATTTATATTCTTTTTCGTTACAAGCTCGACAGGTATTTTCTTTACATTTTCCTCAATAAAGCCATCTTTAGACTCGATTTGTCCTAATTTTGCATCATATTTAGAATAAGTATGTTCATTATCATAAAAAATACAATCTGACACTTTGTAATTGAGGTTTTTACCTCCATGCATCCAAACATTCTTGCTTCTAATAACTATGTTATTGTGGAATACAAAATCTTCATCAGGAGATACCGTCCAAATTGCTGATTCATAAGCACCATCAACAATACAATACGTCATTTTCGAATTAATACGTTTTTTAGTAATGTCTTGATTTAATACCCAGTACACAACTGTATTCTTGCAATTATTAAAAATGCAATGATCCACTTTTATTTCATCGCCATGAATCAAAACTCCACCCTGAATTGGAGAAGCATCCCTATCACCAACAAATAAACACTGCGATAAAACGAAATCTGTTAAATCCATATTACCACGCCCAATTGGATAATAATAGTAAACATCGGGATTAATATTTCCTGTAAATTTTAATCCTCGAATTGTTACATGGCTTGTTTCGATACTAAAAGCTAAACAACAATTAAAACCTAAATTCATAGAGTTTCCTGCTGTGGAAGTAATAACAGGCATTTGATAAGGATTCCATGAAGCGTCATCAGGTAATGTTTCTGCTTCAATAACTAAACGATTGCTTTTAGTATACTTTTGATTATTAAAAACAACTTTAGCGGTAAGATTATATAAACCCGGTAACAATCTAATTATTGTACTTTCATTATTACTAGAATTTGCAATATCTGCAGCTTTAAATAAACTTTGAACAGGTTGTTCTTTTGTTCCTTGATTAATATCATTTCCATTTTTTACATCAACATAAATAGTTTGAGCAAGTATACTTCCATTTAATAATAACGCTGCACTTATAACTAACAAAATCAAAATCTTCTTCATGATTTACACTTTAAATTATTTATTAATATTTTCCATCTACAAATATGATCTTTTTTTTGCTTTCTTAGGTCTTTAAATATCATTATAATATTTACATTATTAATTTATTTGATCTGCTTATAATATTTTGTCAGTAACTTAATAAAGCCTATGAAACCAGTAAAAAAAATCCCTTCCGAAACCGGGAGGGATTTTCCATATAATAATTTTAAAGAATTATTTATTAATTCTCATTTTGAAGAATGAACGATAAACAAAGTATAAAGCAATTGCTAAGAATGCAAATGCCATAGACGAAGACTTAGGTAAATTTTATTATTGCATCCTGCTAAGGTGCTTAGTTTTTTAAATAAAAATGTTCTCAATCATGGTAAGTTTAGACTGTTAACTTTTTATAAAATCATGTGGATAATTCAACATCCGATTCTGAAAAGTTAAAACAGACTCTTTTTTAACTACACCATCAAGCACATTAATAGCCTTTTTTATGGTCGTATTTTTCATCCAAGCCTCACGACCTTCTATAATATCTGATAAATAAATAATTAATGCAGCAGATATTGATCTTGAGGCACTTTCCCATAAATAACTTGGTGTATGATCTACTGCATAATAGTCGATGTTATCGATATTTAGAATTGGGTTTTTAAAAGTGGTAGGCTTCGCAAAATAAAATCCTTGAAATTTTTCGATCTTGAAAGACTTTAGTTTTTCAAAAATATACTCTGCAGAGAATCGCCTGAGAATATCATACACATTTTTCTCTAATTGACGTTTCTTGGATTCCTCAATAAG
>JAOZQX010000003.1 GCA_029931995.1 Bacteroidales bacterium | reverse complement strand
TTAAATGAGATTGGCATAAGTTTTGGAATAGGATTACCATTACGACGTTCTTTATCATCTATTAATATGGGATTGGAAATTGGACAATTTGGTAAGGCTTCAAATAGTTTAATTAAAGAAACCTTTGTAAAGTTTAAATTGGGAGTTTCAATGCATCAGAAATGGTTTGAACAAAGAAAATATTATTAAGAATCAAATACATAAATTCAAATATTATGAAAACAAGAATCGTTTTTAGTTTTACTTTCTTCCTAATCGGATTCATTTTTATTGAACCGAATACAGAAGTTATTGGGCAAAGCAATAAAGGTCCAAAATTTGGAAAGGACAGTATAACATGTATTACAAATATTTCTCTATATCGCGAATTTTATCGTCAGTGAAAAAGCAGTAAATACAAAAACGAAACGATTTATGATGCGATAAAGCCTTGGAGGTGGGTTTTTAATAATTGTCCTCGAGGAACACAGAATACTTATGTAGATGGTGTAAAGATGATGAGTCATTTCATTAGAAATGAGAGTGATAGTGAGAGAAAAGAAAAATATATTGACACCCTAATGATGATTTATGATCAACGTATTGAGTATTATAATAAAAAAGGTTCAAACCTTGGAAGAAAAGCAGTTGATTATTATCAGTATAGAACTGCAGATTTTGAAGGGGCATATAATTTATTTAAGGAATCGATTGGCATAACCAAAAATGCATCGCAAGGACCTATTGTTATTTACTACTTTAGATTAGCCGCTAAAATGGTTAAAGAAGGAGCAGCTGATCCCTCTTTAGTTATTGAAACATATGATGAGGTTAGTAATATTATCGACTATAATCTTACTAAATATCAAGGGAAGCAAAAAAAATTGGAAACATGGTTAAATGTTAAAGGTAATATTGAAGCCGAGTTTGAACCTTTTGCCACTTGTGAAGATTTGGTTGCTATTTACTCTAAAAAGTTTGCCCAAAATCCAGATGATTTAGAATTATTAAAAAAGATTACTTCAATTCTTGATAAAAAAGGGTGTGAAGAAGATCAATTATTTATGGATGCGACAATCCAACTATACAAACTTGAATCTTCACCAGAATCGGCTTATTTGATTTCTAGAATGTTTTTAAAAGAGACTAATTATACACAGGCTTTAATATATTTAACAGAAGCTACTGCAATGACTGATGCAGAAAAACTAGCCGATGTTTATTATTACATGGCGATTTGTAATTATCAAATTAAAAAATATTCAGTTGCTCGTTCTAATGCAAGAAAGTCATTAGAGCACAATCCAAATAACGGACAAGCATACATTTTGATAGGAGATATGTATGCTGCAAGTGCTAAAAATTGTGGCAATAATGATTTGACATCTAAAGTGGCATTTTGGGCTGCTGTTGACAAATATAGCCAAGCTAAACGTGTTGATTCTTCAGTGACTAATACTGCAAATCAAAGAATAAGAGACTATAGAAAACACTATCCATCTATGGAAACCATCTTCTTTTATAATTTAAAAGAAGGAGACACCTATAAGGTCGATTGCTGGATTAATGAAACAACAACTGTTCGTGCTGCTCCTCAATAAAAATAATTTATGTTAAAGAGGATAAGCATAAATCGAATAGAATGGATAAAAAGCATTGTTATGATTTTCGTCATAACAATGCTTTTTTTTTCTTGCCGAAACGACATAAAAACAATAGAAGCATTAGCTGCAAATGATACCATTCCTGAGCTTATTGTGAAAGATGTTATTATGTACAGAAGCGATTCAGGTTTTGTAAAAGCTAAATTAATTAGTAAAGTTGTGCAGCATTTTGGTGGCGAAGATCCCTATATCTTATTTCCCGAAGGATTATTTGTCATTTTTTACGATCGTGATATGAATGAAGAATCAACACTAACTGCGGGTCATGGAAAGAGTTTTGAGAGGAGGAAGTTACTGGTGGCTCAAAAAGATGTTGTTGTAAGAAACTTACAGAAAAACGAACAATTAAACACCGAAAAACTTTCTTGGGATCAGCGAAAGCACATAATTTTTTCCGATGTTGATGTTAAAATTACCACCCCTTCTGATATACTTTATGGTACAGGTCTGCGATCAGATGAGAAATTTGACCGATATGAAGTTATGAATCCTAAAGGTGAAGTGGGTGTTCAAGATGAGGGATTATAAAATTAGCATTATATTTATATGATAAAAGTTTCCGATAATGAATAATTGGACTATCGTATTTATTACTTTATTGTTATCAGCTTTTTTTTCCGGGATTGAAATTGCTTTTGTCAGCTCAAATCGTTTGAAAATTGAGGTAGATAAAAGTCGCGGACTTTTTGCTGCATCATTACTTTCAATCTTATCTCAAAAACCATCGAAATTTATTGGAACGCTTTTGTTGGGAAATAATATTGCGCTTGTGATTTATGGTATTGCTATGGCAAACATTCTTGAGCCATGGTTAATTGCTGTTCTGCCTGAGTTTATATCCGGAGAGGTATGGGTTCTTTTTGGCCAAACAATTATTGCTACTAGCTTAATCTTAATTACAGCAGAGTTTATCCCCAAAATACTTTTCCGAATTCGTCCGAATAAGGTGTTAAATATTTTTAGCCTACCTGTTTATTTATTTTATTTAGTGCTGTATCCTTTGGTTTATATAATTATCGGATTTTCAGAAATAATATTGCAAAAATTATTCAGGGTTAAATTTAATTTTAAAAAATATTCTTTTAGCCCGATTGACTTAGGTGAATATGTGAAAGAATTTACAAATGCTGAACATGAAGAAAGTGAAATTAAGCAGGATATGCAGATCTTTCAAAATGCTATCGACTTTCGAAATGTAAAACTTAGGGAATGCATGATTCCTCGCACAGAAATTTTTGCTGTTGAGGAAAATGATTCATTGGAAGATCTTGGGAAGTTGTTTATACAAACAGGTCATTCGAAAATATTAGTATATCGGGGTAGTATTGATAATATTATTGGATATACGCATTCATTCGATATGTTTAAAAAACCGGATAATATTGATGCAATAGTAAAATCTATCATTATTGTTCCCGAAACTATGTTGGCTAATAAAGTTTTGTCGATGATGATTAAAGATCAAAAAAGTATTGCTGTGGTTGTGGATGAATTTGGAGGCACTTCGGGCATGATAACAATGGAAGATATTATTGAAGAAATTTTTGGCGAAATTGAAGATGAACACGATGTTGAAGAATTAGTTGAGAAGAAAATTGACGATAGTACATTTATGTTTGCAGGGCGATTGGAAATTGATTATCTGAACGAAAAATATAATTTGAAAATTCCTGAAACAGAAGAGTATGAAACCCTTGCTGGTTTTATTATTCATCATCACGAAAGTATTCCGAACGAACGAGATGCTATTAATATCGATCATTTCTCGTTTAGAATTTTGCAAGCTGAGGGTAACAAAATTGACTTGGTTAAGCTGCTGATAAACAAATAGCAATAATTATTTCTCCCCATTCCTTATAAGCCCCCTTTTTATTTTTAAATCTTAACTTTCCTTTGTACATTTGCAAACTATTTTAAAATTGACTGTAAGATGGCTGTAATAGGAAAAATTAGAAAACATTCAGGTTTATTAATCATCATTATTGGTGTGGCATTAGCGGCATTTGTTTTGGGTGATATTTCTAAAACACAATCAAGAAGTACAAATATTGTTGGAGAAATTAATGGTGAAAAAATTACGTATAAAGAATTTGGTGCTCGTGTTGAGCAAAATCTGCAATTTCAAAAACAACAACAGCAGAAACAAAGTTTAACTTCTGCCGAATCTTTTTATGTGAGAGAGCAAACCTGGAATCAGTTTGTGAATGAAATTTTGTTGGATGAAGAGTATGAAAACCTTGGACTGGCTATTTCAAAAGAAGAATTAGCAGAAATGCTTTATGGAAATAACATACATTATTTAGTTCGTCAAAACTTTGCTGATCCACAAACAGGAGAATTTAATCCTGATAGAGTTTTAAATTTTCTGAACAGAGACCTTAGCCGATTAGATAGGGCGGAAAGACAGCAATATTTTCAGTTTGAACAAGCAGTTAAATTAAGCCAGATAAATACCAAGTTCAGTAATTTGATTAAAAAAGGTTACTATGTTCCTGAAAGCCTTGCCGAACAAATGGCAAAAAATAATACAGTTACGGCAAGTGTAGAGTTTTTAGCCAAAGATATTTCAAGTGTTTCGGATGACGTAATCAATGTTACCGAAGACGATCTTAAAGAATATTATAATGAGCATATTGGTGAGTATCAGCTTGAAAAAGAAACAAGAGCTATTGATTATGTGGTTTTTGAAGTAGTCCCATCCGTAAATGATCGTACCGAAACTACTGAAGTTGTTAATGAATTATACCAAGAATTTTTAACGGTAGATAATCCAATTTCATTTGTAAATTCAGTTTCTGATCATCGTTATGATAGTACTTTTTATAAAGAATCTGATTTACCGATACAAATTGCCCAAAAAATTGAAAACGCACCCATTGGTTCATTTATTGAGCCATATTTAGATAATGAGGTGTTTTATATGGCAAAATTAATTGATAAGCAATTTCGCCCTGATTCAATGTTGGCATCACATGTTTTGATTTCTTACCAAGGAGTACAGGGTGCAACTGTAAACAGAACCAAGGCGGAAGCAAATCAGTTAGCTGATAGTTTGTGGCGGGTTTTAAATCGAACCCCATCAAAACTACCAGAAATAGCTCTTCAATTCTCAAATGATCCATCGGTAAAAAACAATACCGGAGACTTAGGTTGGTTTCGAGATATGAGCATGATACCCAAATTTAATAATGCAGTTGTAGCTGCCAATGTTGGTGAAATTCTTTTAGTTGAAACGGAATTTGGATTTCATATTATTGAGGTAAATGGCAAAAAAAATATTAGCAGAAGATATCGAGTTGCAATCATTGATAGGGCTATTGAAGCCAGCGGTCAGACATATCAGGACTATTGGACTATGGCAAGTAAATTTGCTGCCGAAAATACAGATTATAATTCGTTTACTAAAACTGTTTCGGAATTGGGCTTAAACAAAAGATCTTATTCTGAAATGACAAGAATGACAAGTAATATTTATGATTTAGAGTATCCGCGTCAGATTGTTCGTTGGGCCTTTAATGGTAATTCAGAGTTTGAAAGTATTTCCCCGATATTTGATTTTAATGGCAAATATATAATTGCAATTTTAACTGATATTGAGGAAGAAGGAGCGCGTGCTTTTGAAAAAGTTAAAGATCAAATAGAGGTAAAAGTTCGGGAAGAGAAAAAAATTAATTATATCTTAAACGAGCTGGAAGGTGTGAATGAATTTGACCAAATTGCACAAAAATGGGATGTCATGAGTGAGAATGCAGATGTTAATTTTGATTTAGCTGTGTTGGGTTCTCGTGGCCTTGAACCAAAAGTTATTGGCGAAATATTTGGTATGCAAAAAGATGAAATGGTAACTGTTGTAGGAGATAGAGGGGTGTATATTGTAAAATTTGCTGAAATGAAAAATCCTGAGATAACAGCTGATTTAGATAGGTTTAAAACCCAAATGTCATCCTCATTTACGAATAAAATTTATCAGAATGCAGTGATTAATGCCCTTATAAATGCTGCCGAAGTTGAAGATAACAGACACTTTTTCTATTAAAAATATTTGATTGAAATTAATTAAGAAAGCGACTCTATTTTAGGGTTGCTTTTTTTATAGTACCTCCAATCGACTGGCATCTTGCCTGATGAAAATAAATAGTAAAATAGTAAAGGCCCATAAAGCAGACCCTCCATAACTAAAAAATGGTAAAGGAATACCGATTACGGGGGCGATGCCAATAGTCATTCCGATATTAATGGCAAAGTGAAAAAATAATATTGAAGCAACTGAGTAACCATATATGCGACTGAAAGCAGATCGCTGTCGTTCAGCTAATTTAATAAGCCTGAATAGGAGTAATAAAAACAATAAAATAACGAAAGTACTTCCAAGAAAGCCCCATTCTTCTCCAACGGTACAGTAAATGAAATCAGTACTCTGTTCAGGTACAAAATTAAATTTTGTTTGGGTTCCGTTTAAAAATCCTTTTCCCGAAAAACCCCCGCTACCAATAGCTATTTTTGATTGATTAACGTTGTAACCAGCACCCCTAGGGTCTGATTCTTTACCAATTAAAACATTTATTCTCTTTTTTTGGTGGGGCTTTAAAACGTTTTCAAATGCGTAATCAACACTAAAAATAAAACCTGCTCCAATAATAAAAATAATAAGTAATGAAATAATATTTCGTTTTGAGGATTTAATAAAAAGAAGAATAAAAACAAGTAAAGCTAATAGACTTCCGCTTACAATAAATTTGTTTAGCAGCAGTGTCAAAATAAATAAAATGGCAGCGCTAATACCAAATAGCAATACTTTCCCCGACAATCCTTCTCTAAATAAAACAAGCAAAAATGCACTGTAAACCAATGCCGATCCTGTATCGTGTTGCATGAGAATTAATAAAGCAGGCAGGGCAATAATAATTATAGCTTTAAAAAGGTGTTTAGATTTTGAAAGAGAAATGTTTATGTTCGACAAATATTTGGCCAAAGCAAGGGCGGCGGCAAACTTTGCAAACTCGGCAGGTTGAATTCCAAGACTGCCGATTTGAAACCATGATTTCGACCCGGAAATTGTTGTTCCTATAGCTAGTACTGCTAATAATGATATAATGCTAAAGGTGTAAAAGAAGAAGGAAAAAGAGAAGAAAAATTTACTGTCGATAATTAATACAATTAATGCTAATAGAATAGAAGCAATAATCCAAATGAATTGTTTACCATAACGTCGGTTTACATCTAAAATACTTGTATAAGACTCATCGTACTCGGCAGCATAAATGTTGACCCACCCGAAAACAATCATGATTAGGTAAAGGAAAACCATGAACCAGTCAATATTATTAAATATGGATATTCGTTCTCTCAAGGTTGAATTTTTGTTTCTTTTTTTAATATTGTGTTTTCGTACCAAGGCGATTCAAAATCTCCTTGTAAATATTTTTTTATCATTAAAGTTGCAATGGGGGCTGCCCAAACAGAGCCCGATCCTTTATTTTCAACCAATACCGAAATTGCAATTTGGGGATCATCTGCGGGAGCAAATGCAATAAAAACTGAGTGTGTTTCTCCAAATGGATTTTGAGACGATCCGGTTTTCCCGCAAATTTTTATAGCCTTAGTTCTGTAATACCTTGCAGAGCCGTGCTCTCCTTCGTAAACCAGTTCCATACCTCTAATAACATTTTCAATGTAATTTACCGGAAATCCAGTTTCAATACGATTGATGTATTTTAAATTTTTGATTTTTTCTTTTCCAAAGGCTGTAACAATATGTGGTGGAAAATAATATCCGCGATTTGCAAAAATGGCAGCTACATTTGCCAATTGCAGAGGGGTTAATTCTATCTCTCCTTGTCCAACCGACAAAGAACGGGTGGTAATAGCTTTCCATCCTCTTTTTCCATAGTATTTGTCAAAATAAGAATGCTTAGGGAGGTTTCCCTTTCTTTGTCCCATTAAGTCACTTGGCAGTCGTTCCCCAATTCCAAATTTCATTACATTGGTACGCCAATGCTTATATCCTTCTTGAATATTTTTAAATTTAGTTTGTTCAATAATCGATCGATAAACTTTCCAAAAATAAGGATTACAAGACTGTTCAATAGCATGTTCCATATCTAAAGGAGAGCTATGATTGTGGCTACAAACAATAGGAGCAGAAATTGTACCCTGACAACTGTATTTTGTATAAGTGTGTAATACTCCCTCATTTAATCCAATTACTGCATTAACGGGCTTAAATGTTGACCCGGGTGGATATTGAGCCATGATGGCGCGGTTAAAAAGTGGCTCCAAGGTGTCGTTACTAAGTTTCAGGAAGTTCTTGTTTCTAACACGGCCAATTAATAAATTTGGGTCGTATGTTGGGCTGGAAATGATGGATAGAATCTCACCAGATTTAGGTTCGATAGCAACAATGCTCCCCTTTTTACCCTGCATTAATAATTCGCCATAGGCTTGTAATCTCGAATCAATAGAAAGGTGCAAATCTTCGCCCGAAACAGCTGTAGTATCATATCGTCCATCCTGAAAACTTCCCTTCTCTCGATTAAAAACATCTACCATTTTTATCTCCAAGCCTTTTTTTCCTCTTAAATCTTTTTCGTAGAAATACTCAATACCACTTTTCCCAATATAATCGCCCATCTTATAGTATTCATCACTTCTAAGTTCACTTCGATTTACTTCGCCAACATAACCTAAAAGATGAGCCGCTATAGTTTTTGGATATTTGCGTAATGTACGAGCCTGAACGAAAAACCCGGGAAATTTATAGAGTTGTTCCTCTAAAAAACCATAATCTTCTTTCGATATTTGTTGTAGGAAAATGCTGGGTTTATGATTGGAGTATTGTTTGGCCTGACTAAGACGGTCTTTAAATTCATTAGTGCTAATTTTTAAAAGCCTGCACAAAAGATTAGTATCAATAACTCCAACCTGGCGAGGAGTTACAAGCAAATCATAAGAAGCTTCGTTGTAAATTAATAAATCACCGTTTCGGTCATACACCAAACCGCGCCCCGGATATTGTGTTATATAACGCAATACGTTGTTTTGTGCCGATAGTTTGTAGTCATTGCTAATGACCTGAAGCAAAAATAAACGGATCAAATAAATTATTCCGATGACGATGAAAATCGCCAAAACTATATATTTTCTTGAACTAAATCTGCTTTGTTTTGAGTGCACGAAAACTTTTGTTTTTAAGAATTAAGAAAAAGATTTTTTAATTATTCTTTCATTCCCCTTTTGCGTTGCATAAAAATACAAATTTATAATACGATACAATTAATTAAATTTGTGTAATTATGGAAAAGATAAAGAATTTATCAGAGCAAATTTTTCAAATCAAAGATGAAACTACATTTCATCAAATTGCTTTGGAGGTCTTTATGATTCAGGCCGAACATAATTTGATTTACAAAAAGTACCTTGAAACCTTAAAAATTGATCCGCAAAAAATCAATTCTATCAAAGACATCCCTTTTTTGCCGATTGAATTTTTTAAAACTCATGATGTGATTTTAGAGGGCAGAAATTCTGAGCTTATTTTCAGTAGTAGCGGTACAACCGGGATGATTCCCAGTAAACATTTTGTAGCTGATTTGAGTTTGTATGAAGAAAGTTTTTTAAGAGGGTTTAGGCATTTTTTTGGTGCCGTTGAGGATTATTGTATTCTAGCCTTGCTTCCCTCTTATTTGGAGCGTGAAGGTTCGAGTTTAATATACATGGCCGATAAACTTATTCAATTATCGGGAAATAATAAAAGTGGATTTTTTTTGCATAATTTAGGTGAATTGGCTGACCTGATTCATTCTCCCGAACTGGAATCCCAAAAAATTCTATTATTGGGAGTTACTTATGCTCTATTGGATTTAGCCGAAAATTATAAAATAAATCACCCCAACCTTATTGTTATGGAAACGGGCGGAATGAAAGGAAAGCGTAAAGAAATGATAAGGGAGGAATTGCATCAATTTTTGTGTGAAAAATTGAGTGTGAGAGAAATTTATTCTGAATACGGAATGACAGAATTGCTTTCTCAAGCTTATTCATTAGGTCAGGGGATTTTCAAAACTCTGCCATGGATGAAAATTTTGATTCGAGATGCGAATGATCCGTTTTGTCTTTTACCCGATGAGCAAAGCGGGGGAATTAATATTATTGATTTGGCGAATATTTATAGTTGCTCATTTATTATGACACAAGATTTAGGAAGGAAATTTGCTGATGGGTCGTTTGAGGTACTTGGCCGTTTTGATACCAGTGATATTCGAGGCTGTAATTTACTTGTTCAATAGTTAAATGGTTTTACTCTCGCCAATTTTGTTAAGGGCAAAATCTAAAATTTCTTGATGATCGAATGCCAATTCTGGTAAACTTTTAATATTAAACCACTCTGCTTTCGAAGCGTCATCTCCTGCCAATAATATAACCTCTTCTTTTAGTACTCCCCAAAAAACTATGGAAACAGTATGTCCCCGAGGGTCGCGCCCCGGATCACCAAAGGCATGCAGTTGCTTTAAGTTAATATTTTTTAAGCCGGTTTCTTCTGTCAATTCACGGATGGCTGCTTTTTCAAGAGGCTCATTTTCGTCGACAAACCCACCCGGAAAAGCCCATGTATTTTGAAAAGGAGGGTGTTTGCGCTCAATCAGTAAAACCTGAACAGGATTGTTTAGTTTAAAAATAATTATATCTACAGTTACAGATGGTCGGGGATATTTATAAGTGAAGTTCATCATTCAAAATTACGATTAAAATAAAAAAGCCCTCTTGAAAGAGGACTTTTTTGCACCAAATATTTAACTAACATAAAATTATAATCACAAAATCCCTATTAATTATTTTGTGACTTACTTTACAATTTTAATACAAATCAAAAGCCAATTATTTTCTTCGATAAAATTGTAAATCTTTAAACCCATGACTTGTACATTTATTACACTAATGCTGTCAAAGTATTTACATAATTTGTGCCAGTTTTTTAAAGCCCACCTAGTCAGCACTTTAAAACTGTGATTTTGCTAAGGAAGTGTTCGGTTTTTTTAAGGGGTTGTACAAGAGTGAACAGTCGTTATTTTTTTACTTAAACAATGATTACAATTTCTCCTTTTATTTTTTTAGAAGAAAAATACTTAATAATTTAAGAAATGGTTCCTCTTACTGTTTCTTAATGGATTTTTGTTAATTCTCTGCAAACACATGCTTTTCTTTCTTCGCCAAAAAGCTTTTTAAATTGTTCAAGGGTTTTTAAAAGACGATGAGGCGATTCGTAAAAAACCATTGTATACGTTTGATCGACCAAAGAATTTAATTTACTATTACGACCTTTTTTTGCAGGTAAAAACCCCTCAAAAATAAAGTGATCGGCAGGTAAACCAGAGTTTACCAGCGCTGGGATAAAAGCAGTTGCCCCGGGTAGGCATTCTACTTCAACATCATTGGCAATGCATTCGCGAACTAAAAAATATCCGGGGTCGGATATGGCCGGGGTTCCTGCGTCAGTCACCAAAGCCATGCTTTCCCCAGCTTGAATTCGCTCAACAATTGAGGACGTGATTTTATGTTCGTTATGCTGGTGATAAGAGTTTAATTTATTTTTAATTTCCAGGTGTTTCAGCAGAATTCCTGTTTTCCGTGTATCTTCTGCAAGAATTGTATCTGCCTCTTGTAAAACACGTATTGCCCGAAGTGTAATATCTTCAAGATTACCGATAGGGGTTGGAACTAAAAATAATTTTGACATCAATTATTGTTTTATACAAACTTATGAAAATAATTTCATGTGAGTTCCCTCCGATAATTTTGAATTTTATTTTTTCTTGTGAATAAAACAATTGCTTTTTTTAATAAATACCTCCTGATTTCAAAACTTCCCGCATCTAAAAAATATTAACTTAGCACTACAGTTTGTAAAAAATGTTTCTAGAAAAAACCTCACATTCGTCAAAACGTTCAGGATACATCGAAGTTATCTGTGGATCAATGTTTTCGGGTAAAACCGAGGAGTTAATTCGTCGCTTAAATCGAGCCAGAATTGCCAAACAAAAGGTTGAGATTTTTAAACCTCAGGTTGATACACGTTATGCCGAAGGAGATGTAGTATCGCACGATGAGAACGCGGTACAATGTACGCCCGTTCAGGCAGCTTCTCAAATATTGTTGTACGATATTGATGCAGATGTTGTAGGAATTGATGAAGCTCAGTTTTTCGATATGGAATTAATTTCGGTATGTAATGAGCTTGCTAATCGAGGCTTTCGGGTTGTTGTGGCCGGACTGGATATGGATTATCTTGGAAAACCTTTTGGCCCCCTGCCGGGTTTAATGGCCATTGCCGAATATGTTACTAAAGTTCATGCTATTTGCATGAAGTGCGGAAATTTGGCTCAATATTCACATCGCATTATTCGTGACGACAGCCTTGTTGTTTTGGGTGAAAAGGAGAGCTATGAACCACTTTGCCGAAGTTGTTATGTTGAAGCCCGCTAAAATCTTAGGGCTCAAATTCTTCTATAATTCTCTTTTATTTAGTAATATTGCAAGCTATTAAGAATTGTATTGCTTAATCATGGTAAGTTCCATGCAAGCTTTTAAAATAAATTTTACACACATGAAAAAATTATTTATTGCCTTTGTATTATTGACTGCTGTTGTATTTAATTCGTGTAACACTCCAAAATCGAATGATGGAACTATGATTGAAATTTCAACCGATTATGGGGAAATTGTTATAAAACTTTATGATGACACTCCTTTACATCGGGATAATTTTATAAAATTAATTAATGAAGGTTGGTTTGATGATTCTCCTTTTCATAGAGTGATACAAAATTTTATGATTCAAGGTGGTGGCAGTGCCAATGGTGAAGGTGATCCAGGATATACTATCGAAGCTGAAATTCTCCCTCAATATTTTCATAAAAAAGGGGTTTTAGCTGCTGCTCGTATGGGTGATGATGTGAACCCCGAACGACGTTCATCAAGTTCTCAATTTTATATTACTCAAGGACGTATATTTACAGATAGCGAAATTGTTGCCGCCGAAGCACGTTCAAGTTATGAAATTCCAGAAGAACATAAAGAAGTTTATCGGACCGTTGGGGGTACTCCTCATTTAGATGGTGCTTATACCGTTTTTGGTGAAGTAGTGGAAGGTATGGATGTTGTGGATAAAATTGCTGCGGTTGAAACAACTGTCAAAAAAGGTATGCGCGATGTTCCTGTTAATGACGTTTTAATGACGATACGTATTAAATAAGAAATGAAAGAAAAAATAGATAAATTATTAAACGAAATTGCTGAATTCAGGACGGAAAAAAAGGAAGAACTTGAGCAATATCGTTTGAAGTATTTGAGCAAAAAGGGACTGATTCCTTCGCTTTTTGGCGATTTTAAATTAGTGGCTCCAGACTTACGTAAAGAAGTTGGTCAGGCGCTGAATTCGTTGAAAAATAAGGCTCAGGAAAAATTTAACGATTTACAGTCGCAAATTGAAGATAAGGCTACCGATGATCAAAAAGTTGGGGATTTAACCCTGCCGGTTGATTTTGAAGAATTAGGCAGTCGCCATCCTTTGTCAATTGTAAGGAATAAAATTATTGATATTTTCGCTCGCATTGGATTTACGGTTTCCGAAGGCCCCGAAATTGAAGATGATTTTCACAATTTTACTGCTTTAAATTTTCCCGAGGAGCATCCGGCCCGCGACATGCAGGATACTTTTTTTATTGAGAAAAATCCTGACTTAGCTCTTCGTACACATACTTCTTCGGTGCAAGTACGGGTTATGGAAAATACTCAACCACCCATTCGGACAATTTCTCCGGGTAGGGTTTTTCGTAATGAGGCTATTTCGGCACGTGCGCATTGTATTTTCCATCAGGTTGAGGGCTTATATATTAATAAAAATGTTTCGTTTGCCGATTTAAAACAAACACTGATTTATTTTGCCCGCGAGCTTTTTGGTGAACATACAAAAATTCGTCTTCGCCCTTCTTATTTTCCGTTTACTGAGCCTTCTGCTGAAATGGATATTTCATGTAATATTTGTGGTGGAAAAGGTTGTAATATTTGTAAATATACTGGATGGGTAGAAATCCTTGGTTGTGGAATGGTTGACCCGAACGTATTAGAAAATTGTGGAATTGACAGCAAAGAATATACGGGATTTGCCTTTGGAATGGGCATTGAACGTATCACTATGTTGAAATATCAAATTGATGATATCCGGCTGTTTTTTGAAAATGATAAGCGATTTTTGAAGCAGTTTAAATCTGCTCTTTAAAATATAGCCTCAATTTATTGGGGCTTTTTTTATGCGTGAGATTTTAGGTTTTCAATTAATTGCAGTTCGAGATCAACCAATAACTGATTGATGTTTTTAAGCTTGCTAAATTCAATTTCGTAAACAGCCAAAAGGTTTTTAATTTTTTTAAGATTTGAAATTAAATTCTTTTTTTTATTCGGGGGCAGGTTGTTTTGTATCAATAAAAAATAATCAAATTGCTTTAAGGCCGGGATTAATTTTTTCTCCGAATGATGGTTTGAAATCAAACAGAAATTATTATTTGTTTCAGGGCATTTATAGTAAAACAGAGGGTAAGTAATCGATTGCTTTTGTTCATCCTCCTGCATAAAATCTTCAATTCTTCGAAGGTTTAATCCACATTCTTGATTGATAAAAAAGCTAAGACGGTAATCTTTTAAGTGGCAGGAGATGCCAATAAAAGAAAATTCTGCTGTATAATCAATATCTAAACTCAGCTTCTTTACCATGGTATTGTAAAGGTACAAATCTTAAAATCACAAATAACAATTTTCAAATAACAAATAAAAACCAAATTTTAATATCCAAACAATTTGAAATCTGAAAAATCAGTCGTAGAAATTTATTTAATATTGTGTTTTGCTATTTGGAAATTTTCTGATAGGCTTTTTCGGCAGCCAGTTTCTCGGCTCCTTTTATAGAAAAGTCTTGAGCCTGGGCTATGTTTTTTTCATCAATACAAACTTCAACAAGGTATTGTTTTTTAAAACTTTCGCCAATTTCTTTCAATACCTTAAATTCAATTAGTTTTTTCGTTTTTTGCCCCCATTCTATCAAAAGGCTTTTAAAATTAGCATCCTGATTGGCTAATTCATCAATATCTAAATGAACATTAATAATACGTTCAATGATAATCTTCTTGGTGAAATTATATCCTTTGTCGATATACAGAGCTCCAATAAAAGCTTCAAAGGCATCGCCACTCATTGATTTACATTGATTGCGCGATTCGGTT
>JAOZQX010000184.1:321-4048 GCA_029931995.1 Bacteroidales bacterium | reverse complement strand
TGAGAATACTCAAGAAATTCAAGTGAAAAAATCATCAATAATAATTAACTTACTGAAAGAAAAGGCTACCAAAGGGTTTTCACCCAGTAGTTTAAACACTTACAAAAGATGCTCCTTGCAATTTTATTTTAAAGAAGTTGCAAAATTAGGAGAACCTGAGAAAAACGAAGAAGTTATTGATGCTTCAACCTTAGGCAGAATTATACACGAGGTACTTCAAAACATTTTCGAGCCCCTAGTACTTCAATATGTAAAAATTGATTTTCTTGAAGATAAGCTCAAAAAATTAGATGTTTTATTGCAAAACAGTTTCGACACTTTATACGAAGATGGTGATGTAAGATCAGGTAAAAATCTTTTAATAGCCAAAGTGGCAAAACGTTTTATTCGAAACTACTTAAAACACGAGATACAAAAAATTAAAGCCGGAGAATCCTTGTATATCAATTCTCTCGAAAAAGATTATACTACCTCAATTACGCTTAATAAGTCAAACTTTTCAGAAGGAGTTGATACAGTAAATTTTAAAGGAATAATTGACAGGATTGACACTATTGATGGCAAACTAAGAATTATTGATTATAAAACCGGAAACGTTAAAAAAAGCGATCTCGAAATTAAGGATTGGGCTTCTCTTTTTACCGACCACAAATCTGATAAAAGTTTTCAACTGGTTTTTTATGCTTGGCTTTTCAATAAGCAGTCGCATTCAAACGAAACTATTTATCCTGGAATCTACTCATTAAAAAAACTTTCTGAAGGTTTTATTGGTGTAAAAACCCCAAGCAAGACTGAATTAAAGCAAGAAGATTTCATAAATTTTGAAGAATCTCTGATAAAACTTCTTGAAAATATTTTTGATCAAAGCACTCCATTCAAACAAACCGATGAGAATAGTGTATGCTCTTATTGCAATTACAAAATAATTTGTAACAAATAGAGTTGAATAAGTTTTTAAAATTAACTTTCCAATCATTGCATTTAATATTAAATTTGCTATACATTAATTAAAGGAAATTTATATTTTGCATATTGTGAGTTTTTAAGAATCGATTAATCACATTTCACTCAAACAACTCTTGGCATGGAGATAAAAGAAAAATTTAACATCTTGATCGTTGACGATCGTGAGGAAAATCTTTTAACCCTCGAAAGCATACTTGAAAATCCGGAATTACATATTGTGAAAGCTCATTCGGGAAATGAAGCCCTCGGCCTCATGCTTGAATATGATTTTGCCATGGTATTATTGGATGTACAAATGCCCGAGATGGATGGTTTTGAAACAGCCGAACTTATGCGTAGTAACGAGCGGACACGAAGCATTCCAATCATATTTGTTACTGCCATTAGCAAACAGCGCCAACATGTATTTAAAGGGTATGAAGCTGGTGCGGTTGACTACCTTTACAAACCACTCGATTTAGAAATACTTCAGAGTAAGATTAAAGCATACATCGAATTTTTCAAACAAAAACACTCACTCGAACTCACAACAAAAAAACTTGAAAAAACGATTCTTGAACTGGATTATGCAAAAAGAGTTGCCGAAGAGGCGACCCTTGCCAAAAGCTCTTTTCTAGCAAATATGAGTCATGAGATCAGAACGCCACTCAATGGTATTATTGGCATGGCCGACCTAATTTTAATGGATAAAGATCTTTCCGGTCTTCAGCTTGAAAGGGTACAAGACGTCAAACTTTCCGGAGAATCGTTATTAGATATAATTAACGAAATACTCGATATTTCAAAAATTGAAGCCGATCGTCTTGAACTTGAGGAAATCGAATTTAGTTTACGAAATATTTTACAAAAAGTTGTCCGTTTATTATCGGTTAAAATATTCCAGGATAAACTTGAATTTATTTGTGATATTGACCCTAATATTCCGGATATCTTAGTTGGCGACCCTGTCAGGATTCGTCAAATATTAATCAATTTAGTTGGAAATGCAATTAAATTCACCGATAAAGGAAATGTGGCAATTTCAGTTAAACAACTCAAATCAAAATCAGATTCTATAACACTTGAGTTTTCGGTTGAAGATACAGGTATTGGAATTCCTGAAGATAAAATTGATGAGTTGTTTGAATCTTTTAGCCAAGTCGACCCGTCTACAACTCGCAAACATGGTGGTACGGGATTAGGTCTTTCCATATCAAAAAAACTGGTAGACATAATGGGTGGTGAGATTAAGGTTAAAAGTAGTCCGGGCAAAGGCAGTAAATTTCACTTTAATCTTGAACTAAAACTTGGAAAACAAACTCAAAATCTATGGAATACTCAATTAAAAATTAAGCCTACTGCTAATATATTATTAATTGAAGATAATAAACGAAGTACAGAAGTCATAAGTAAACTTTTAAAATACTATAAAGTTAATTTTGAGGCAGCTTCATCATTCATAGAAGCGCAGAAAAAACTAAAAAAACACATTCAAGAAAAAAACATAATCAACCTCATCCTTATTGATTATTTCATGCCTGAAATGAATGGGCTGGAAATGGGAAAGACTTTAAATGAGGAACTTCCTGATGATGCCAAAGCTGAAGTTGTCATAATGACCCCCGTTCAATATTCGCTGGAGGGGAAAAAACTACAAAACAAAAATTTTAAATATCAGATATCAAAACCAATACTTCAAAAAGAGTTAAGGTTCTTACTTGCCGCCATACTTGAAAAGACTGTTCATAAAGAAGAAACCAATAAAGCAGCAACAAAAGACAAAAAAACAGATGAGGTAAAGAAACAACTTGACATATTGGTTGCTGAAGATCAGGCAATAAACCAAAAAATTATAAGCCAATTTTTAGAAAGAAAAGGTTATAAAGTAACCATTGCAGAAAACGGTCAGATTGCTTTTGAGAAATTCAAGGAGAAAAAATATGATTTGGTATTTATGGATATTCAAATGCCTGAACTAGACGGTTATGACACTACCCGCTTAATTCGCAAGCACGAAGAAGGCACAGATATACATATTCCCATTGTTGCTATGACTGCCCACGCCATGAAAGGTGATAAAGAAAAATGTTTGGCAGCTGGCATGGATTACTACATAACAAAACCCGTAAATCCCTCGGAACTCTACAAAGTCATCGATATTTATTCGATAAAAGATTGATTTGGTTAATTATTTCAATTCTTAAGCGCATTTTTTATGAGTCAAAACTTAAGCAATATAAGTCTAAAACGTTTTTTTAAATCACTGTTTGTTATCGGTGTAGGGAAATCATTATTTATTTGGTTTCTGGCCATATCATTTATTCCTCTTGCCTCGGTCAGTTTCATTAATTATTTGAATTCCTATCTTGGATTGACAATCATTGCAGAAAAATCGCTTTTAACAACTTCACAACTTAGAATTGAGCACATCAATAATTATTTTGAACAAAAAGTAAATTTCTTAGAATTCGAAAGTAAGCAATCAGATACAAAAGATTTTCTTACTTCCATTTCAAGAAATTTTGACCGAAATAAAAATATTCATAGCAACCCAAATAGCCTTCCTTCAAAATATTCGACAATTGTTGATAATTATAAAATATTTCATCAAAAAGGAAATTTCGAGAATATTTATTTTTTAAGCAAGAATGGAATTCTTTTATTCTCATTAATCAATGAATTCCCATTAGGGACAGATTTTTCTAGAGATTTTAAACAAAATGAACTACTCAGCAAGGTTTTTAATAAAACCCTCTTGAATAAATCAACTCGTTTCTCAGAT
>JAOZQX010000184.1:0-311 GCA_029931995.1 Bacteroidales bacterium | reverse complement strand
AGCATACAATAAATCCAATCCTGAAGTTCCCGAATCATTTCTTACTCATCCGATATTAACAAATAGTGGTGAATTATTAGGGGTTATTGCCATTAAACTAGACATAAGTATTTTAAACAATATTTTAATAAAGAAAGCTGATTTGGGCGAAACTGGTGAAGCCTATATTATTGGAGAAGATTTATTTTATCGTTCACTTTCTCGATTTAATTCAGAGGATGTTATCCTAAAGAAAAAATCGGAAAATAAAAAGACGCTTTCATGGCTTGACTATATAACCCACCAAAACGATGCTCAATATTTGTCGATGC
>JAOZQX010000183.1:1054-4061 GCA_029931995.1 Bacteroidales bacterium | reverse complement strand
AAGGATACCTTAAAAAGGTCAGCCTCTGACTCCATTAGATTTGTTGTTAATCCAAATCTAAATGAGACTAGGCCCTTAATAGTATTTATTCAAGGATCTGGTAATCAGCCAATAATTTTTAGTGATCAAGAAGAGTGTTTTTCTTTGGTAGAGTCTATTATACCGAAAGACTTTTTAAGAAAATATAATATTGCTTTGATTTCGAAACCAGGGGTACCTATCTGCGCACCTTTTGAAAATGCCTCAAAAGTTTGGGCAAGTAATAGAGGTGATTATGAAATATTTTGCAAAAATGCTTATTTGGATTATTATGTTAGTTCGACTTTACAAGTAATTGACTTTTTGAGAAGTCAAAGTTTTGTTGACAACTCCAGAATATTTCTTTTGGGACATTCAGAGGGAGGAATTGTAGCCGCAAAGCTTGCTGCAAAATTCCCTGAAAAAATTTCAAAGCTTGTTTTTATGGCATCATCTATTTTCGATCGCCAAAATCAAACGATTGCAAATTTTCGAAAAATGACGAATTTGAGAATTATTGAACCTCAAATAGCTCAGCTAAAAATTGACAGTGTATACAAAAGCTATGAATACCTCAAAGAATATGTAATGAACAAAGAAAAATATTTCAAAGAAGGCGACTTAAACTACTACCTGTATAGGTATGCATATTCTTTTAATTACGATCCTGCATTAAATTACTTATTACGTTTTAACAAGCCAATTTTTGTCGTATATGGTTCATTAGACAACCATGCTTATGAATTAGATATGTTGCCATTACTTTTTTCTAGAGCGAACAACAATAATTTAAGCTTAAAGTGTTACCCATCCTATGATCATCATTTTTTCGAGTTAAAATATAATAAATTAGGGGAGCTGATTCAGCAAGAATATAAAGCAAATACAGTTTTTGAAGACATTGAAGTTTGGCTCATAAGTGAATAATATTTATAATGGGGGAGACTTTAGATCCCCAGTTAAAGCAAACAGAAAAACTCCAAAAACGAAAGTAAAAAATTCGAAATAGTTGACAGAGGTTATAGAGGACGAAAAATTAATCACTGATATTTTAGATAAGGAAAAGAATCAAAATAGTAATTTACAGCTTTTATTCCATTTGACAAACAATAAAAGTGTGAATTTTTAAACAACTATATCCAGAATTCTTGAGATAAACAAAAACAACAAATTACAGATACCCCCTAAATAATCTGCTAGACATCTATTACACATGATAATAAACCGAATTTCTAAGTCGAAGCAAAGATTACATGAGATGGTAATTTATGGGGTTTTGTTTCTATATTATAAATCAGAAGTTGCCAAATAAAAATACAACAAAGCAAAACACGTTACAAGCCAAGAGCATTCATGAGATCCCAACATAAATGATTAAATCGAAATTCCCTTTCTACAAACAACTCGATGCTATGGATTGTGGTCCTACTTGCCTGCGTATGATTGCCAAGCATTATGGAAAATCTTATTCTCTCCCAAGATTACGCGAACTAAGTTATATAACCCGTGAGGGAGTATCACTACTTGGAATTAGTGATGCTGCAGAAGCTATCGGTTTTCGTACGATGGGTGCAAAAATTGATTTCAGAAAATTAGCAACACAAGTTCCATTACCTTGTATTGTTCATTGGAAACAAAGACATTTTGTGGTTGTTTATGATATTAAAAAGGTCAGGGGAAAAGAATATGTATACATCTCTGATCCAGCTCACGGCCTCATAAAGTACACTAAAGAAGAGTTCTTAAAAGGGTGGATTAGCACAAAAAACAACAACAATGATGAAGGTGTGTGTCTAATTCTTGAACCTACTCCAGATTTTTATAGCCAAGAAGATGAAAAGCTTAATAAAAAAAGCTTTCGCTTTTTATTCTCTTATCTAAAACCACATAACAAATATCTGATTCAACTAATATTAGGTTTGGTACTTGGAAGTTTGCTTCAACTTATATTTCCTTTTCTCACTCAATCAGTAGTAGATGTTGGAATTAATAATCAAGACCTTGGATTTATCACTTTAATCTTGATTGCGCAATTGGTTTTATTTATCAGTCAAACCAGTGTGGAATTCATACGGAGTTGGATATTATTACACATAAGTACACGAATCAACATTTCGCTGATTTCAGATTTCTTAATTAAATTAATGAAATTGCCTATTGGATTTTTTGATAAAAAAATGATAGGAGATTTAATGCAACGAATCAGTGATCATACACGCATTGAATCCTTTTTGACCAACTCTTCATTGCAAATTTTATTTGCTTTTATTAACCTTTTAGTTTTTGCTATAGTGCTTGGAATTTATAGTGTAAAAATATTACTGATCTTCATTATTGGTTCAGCTTTATATGCTATTTGGGTTTCCGTTTTTATGAAAAAAAGAAGAGAGCTTGATTTTAAACGTTTTGCTCAAATGTCAGACAATCAAAGTAATTTGTTTCAACTGATTACCGGGATGCAAGAGATCAAGTTAAATAATTGCGAGAAGCAAAAACGATGGGACTGGGAACGTATTCAGGCTAAACTTTTTCGGGTGAATATTAGTGGGCTTGCTTTGAACCAATATCAACAAGCCGGTGGGATGTTTTTTAATCAAACAAAAAATATCTTAATCACATTCATAGCTGCTCAATCTGTAGTAAATGGTAGCATAACATTGGGTATGATGCTTGCCATTCAGTACATAATCGGTCAATTAAATGCCCCAATTGAACAAATGATTACGTTTGTTCGTTCTGCCCAAGATGCCAAAATAAGTTTGGAACGATTGGGCGAAATTCATCTAAAAGATGATGAGGAAAATCCGGATGATAGTAAACTAATGGAATTACCAAGGAAAAGGGACATTGCTATTCATGATTTATCTTTTCAGTACGAAGACCCACATTCCAAATTTGTATTAAAAGACCTTGATCTGACCATTCCCGAAAAGAAAGTTACTGCCATCGTTGGGACAAGCGGAAGCGGTAAAACAACCGTAACTCTGGG
>JAOZQX010000183.1:0-1044 GCA_029931995.1 Bacteroidales bacterium | reverse complement strand
TCTTTTAGGTTTTTACCCACCTGTTAAGGGGGAGATAAATATTGCTGATACACGCTTGGATAATATTAAAGGCAAAATATGGAGAGGTGGTGTGGGAGCCGTTATGCAAGACGGGTTTATTTTTTCGGATACCATTGCTAATAATATTGCCGTTAGTGATGAAAACATGAATAAAGAGAAACTTCTAAATGCAGTTCGTGTAGCTAATATTAAAGATCATATTGAATCATTGCCTTTAGGCTATAATACAAAAATAGGACAAGAAGGGTCAGGCTTAAGTCAAGGACAAAAACAACGAATACTAATAGCAAGAGCCGTTTATAAAAACCCTGAATTCATTTTTTTTGATGAGGCTACTAATGCATTAGATGCCAACAATGAAAAAATCATTATGAAAAATCTTGCTAAATTTTTTAAGGGCAGAACAGTAATCGTGGTGGCTCATCGTTTAAGCACAGTTAAAAACGCTGATCAGATTGTTGTACTTGAAAAAGGGAAAATTGTGGAGCTTGGAAATCATAAAACATTAACAGCTAAAAGAGGTGCTTATTACAATTTAGTTAAAGACCAATTAGAGCTAGGAAATTAATAAAGTCATGCCACTAAATAAAATAGAAATACGGACTGAAGAAATCAATGAAATACTTGGTAAATCACCAAACAGCATTATACGTTGGGGAATTACAGTAATTTTATTGATAATATTGGTCTTGCTTATTGGAAGTTGGTTTTTCAAATATCCAGATTTTGTCAATTCAAGCATTAAAATTACTACTGAAACACCTCCAGCTGAAATTATAGCTAAGGCTAGTGGCAAGATAGAACATCTTCTAATCAAAGATAATGATTGGGTAAGCAAAGGTGATTATTTGGCAATCATTGAAAATCCTGCAAATTATTATCACACTAAATCTTTATTGACTTTTTTTGATTCAATAAAAACTAACAAGGCTGAAATTGATCATTTGTTTTTAAAACAGTTTTTAGATTCAGAAGAATTAATACTTGGGGAGCTTCAATCATATCTTTCAGCTTTTGTATTTT
>JAOZQX010000182.1 GCA_029931995.1 Bacteroidales bacterium | reverse complement strand
AGGTTAATTTCGAAATCTTTTAGGAAACGCCACCTGCATAGGGTGGTATCTTTTTTAGTTAATCCTGCAAATGAAACCCGATCCAATTGTACTACTTTATATTCCAGGCTTTCAAAAATGCGTCTTACAATACGATTTTTTCCGGAATGCAATTCAATTCCTACTTGTCGTTTATCGTCATTGTCTTCGGTATAAGCAATTTTATCTACTTTAATTGAACCATCTTCAAGTTCAATTCCCTCAGCAATTTTAAGCATATCTGCTTTGGCTAAGGCTTTATCCAAAGTAACATGATATATTTTTTTCATGTTATGACTGGGATGTGTAAGCTTTTTAGCCATGTCGCCATCATTGGTAAAAAGTAATAATCCGGTTGTATTTCGGTCTAATCTTCCTACAGGGTAAATTCGCTCTTCACAAGCTTTTTCCACAAGCATCATAACTGTTTTGCGTTCTAAGGGATCGTCGGTAGTAGTAATAAAACCTTTGGGTTTGTTCAATAAAACGTAAATCAATTTTTCGGCAAAAAGTATTTTCCCTTTATATTTTACCTTGTCTTGTCGCCCAACTTTTGTGCCTAATTCTGTAACGACTTTGCCATTTATTAAAATTTCTCCATTGGCAATAAGTTCATCTGCTTCGCGACGTGAACAAATTCCTGCATTAGCAATATATTTATTTAAGCGAATAAATTCAACTTGCTTTGGTCTGGCAACAGCCATTTTTTTTTCCTGCTTCTTATCTTTTTTCTCTTGATAATATTTATCAACCTCAGCTTTCGCCTTTTTTTTCAAAACTTTTGGCGAATCCTTTTTTATAAATTTCGAGAAATCCCCGGTTTTAGACTTAGGGTTTTTATTGTTTTTTTCAGCGCTCATTTACTATTTTTTGGGCTGCAAAGATATCATTAAAAATGATACACTTACAGCGTTGGGTAAAACGCATCTTCAATATGTTCCAGCACTGTATTATTAGAATAAACAATAATGGAAATAATATCGAAACGGCATTCAAGGTTTACATCTTTTTCTTCGATATAGGCATTAGCTGCGCGAATCATAAAGCGCTGCTTCTTTTTAGTAACGGCAAACTCAGGTTCGACCAAAAAATTTGAACTGCGGGTTTTCACCTCAACAATAACCAGCATTTCGTCTTGTTTGGCTACAATATCAACTTCATCTTTCCCGAATCGCCAATTAGTTTCAAGTATTGTGTATTGATTTTTTTTCAGGTGTTGAAGGGCGATTTCTTCGCCTTTCTTGCCAAGCTCATTATGTTCTGCCATAAAATTTTGATTGGATTATTTAAACACCAAATTTACTTCTTCAGTGATGGATAAATTAACATTTCGTCCTAAAATTAAGGCACGATTATCGGGGAAATGTCCTGTCGGAAAATCGTAGCAAATTGGATAATCGTATTCATCGGTATGCTCCTTGATTATCTCCAGTGCGTTTTTCCCGAACGGAATGCTATTATCATTCATGATGGTCATCCCTCCAACGATTAAGCCTGCCAAATTTGATAACTTCTCACTACGTTTTAGGCAAAACATCATTCGATCAATATGATAAAGATATTCGTCTAAATCTTCTATAAACAAAATTTTTCCATCAGTTTTTATGTCTGCATTGGTGCCCGAAAGCGTATGAAGAATAGATAAATTTCCTCCAATTAATGGAGCTGTTGCACTGCCTTTTTGGTTGAACGAATGATTCTTGATTTGGTATGAAACTGGATCGCCAAACAAAGATTTTCGTAATGATGTGATCGCATCGTTTGTTGCCGTTTCAAAATTCAAGGGCATGATGGCGTGTATGGTCTCAGTTCCGAAATGTCGTGAAACAAACGAATGAATAACTGTAATATCGCTGAATCCAATAAGCCATTTGGGATTTTTTGCAAATTGGCTCCAGTTAAGCTTGTCAAGAATCCGGATGGTTCCATAACCGCCTCGGGCAAAAATAATAGCTTTAATAGTATCATCATCCAGCATTTTTTGAAGGTCGTGAAGGCGTTCATCATCTGTACCTGCAAATTGGTGATGTTCATTGAAAATGTTATCTCCAAGAATCGTTTCCAATCCCCAATGAGTAAATACGTCAATGGCTTCTCTTAGTTCAAGAGAACTGATTTTTCGGGCACTGGCTACAATCCCAATTTTATCGCCTATATGTAAATACTCTGGTCGGTTCATCTCGAATTGTATAAAACAAATCCTTAACTTTGTCGAAGTTACAGGAAAAATACTAATAATGGAAAAAACTCAAGATAAATTTAAGCGTTATACAATAACTTCGGCTTTGCCTTATGCCAACGGTCCTTTACATATTGGTCATTTAGCGGGTGTTTATATCCCTGCCGATATTTATGTTAGGTATTTACGCTTAAACGAAAAAGATGTTGTGTTTATTGGTGGTTCGGACGAACATGGGGTGCCGATTACTATTAAGGCTCAGGAAGAGGGAGTTGATCCGCAGGAAATAGTTGACCGCTACCATTCCATTATTAAAAAATCCTTCGAAGAGCTTGGAATTTCTTTTGATGTTTATTCGCGCACTTCCAATAAAATTCATCACGATACCGCATCCGAATTTTTTACAACACTTTACGAAAAAGGTGAATTTATTGAGCAAAGTAAAGAGCATTATTATGATGAGGAAAAGAATCAATTTCTTGCTGATCGATATATAACTGGGACATGCCCGCATTGTGGAAATGAAAATGCTTATGGCGATCAGTGTGAAAATTGCGGAACTTCGTTGAATGCAACTGATTTGATAAACCCCAAATCGGCATTAAGCGGAAATAAACCGATTTTAAAAGAAACTAAGCATTGGTATTTACCGCTCGATAAATACGAAGATTGGTTAAGAGAATGGATTATTGAAGGACATAAAAATGATTGGAAATCGAATGTTTATGGGCAATGTAAATCATGGATAGATCAGGGCTTACAACCTCGAGCCGTAACTCGCGATTTAAATTGGGGCGTAAAAGTTCCGCTCAAAGATGCTGAGGGAAAAGTACTTTATGTTTGGTTCGATGCCCCCATTGGTTATATTTCGGCTACCCGTGAATGGGCTGCTGAAAAAGGCATTGACTGGAAACCTTACTGGAAAGGTGAGGATACAAAAATGCTTCATTTCATCGGTAAAGACAATATTGTTTTCCACTGTATTATTTTCCCTTCAATGCTTAAGCATGAGGGTTCCTATATTTTACCAGAAAATGTACCTGCCAATGAATTCTTGAATCTGGAAAATGACAAAATTTCCACCTCTCGAAACTGGGCAGTTTGGTTGCACGAATATCTGGAGGAGTTCCCCGGGAAACAGGATGTGTTGCGTTATGTTTTATGTGCCAATGCCCCCGAAACTAAAGACAATGACTTTACATGGAAGGATTTTCAGGCTCGGAATAATAATGAATTATTGGCCATTTTAGGCAATTTTGTGAACCGGACTTTGGTACTTACTCAGAAATATTTTGATGGTAATGCTCCGAAAATTTCTGATTTGCAGGAGCTGGATAATGTGTTGATAAAAGAATTGAAATCCTATCCGGAAAAGATTGCAAAAAGTTTAGAGAATTATCGTTTTAGGGAAGCTTTGAATGAGTTGATGAATCTGGCACGTTTAGGTAATAAATATTTAACCGAAACTGAACCTTGGAAAATTTTTAAAACTGATCTTGATCGGGTAAAAACCATCTTAAATTTGTCATTGCAATTATGTGCCAACCTGGCAATTTATGCTGAACCTTTCCTCCCATTTACTTCAAAAAAACTTTACGGAATGCTCAATATTGATCGTTTGTTGTGGAAAGATGGGGGTGTAACTAATTTGTTAAAGGCTGGACATACATTGAATAAACCAGACTTTTTATTTCAGAAAATTGAAGATACTGAAGTTGAGGCTCAATTGAATAAATTATTAGCCACAAAAAAGGAAAACCAAGAAAATAATATAGCCGTGAACCCACAAAAAGAAAATATTGTTTTTGATGATTTTGTAAAAATGGACATCCGAACAGCAACTATTATTGAAGCTGAAAAAGTGCCTAAAACCAA
>JAOZQX010000181.1 GCA_029931995.1 Bacteroidales bacterium | reverse complement strand
TAGATTATTCGTATAATATCTGATGTTTTTTTACCGACTAAGCGACACGCACTATGAGCTTTTGTCACCAACTGGGCTTTACTTTTTTCCATGTAGTTTTCTTAAAGTAAAATCAATGTCAGTAATGTATTCTAACTCTTTCAATTTTGTATAGATGAACCCACTTCCAATAAGTTTTTTGCTTTCTTTCTTTAGAAATGTTTCTCTAGATAATTCTGCCCTTGGGGTAACTTCAAGAAAGAATACATTGCTATAAATGAGCATTGTACAAAAGCCAAAACTGTCGATTTGCTCGCAATCATTTTCGGGGAAGTGAAAGCCTAAATTATCAATACTTTCTTCTACAAGATGTACTCCGTTATTTTCTAGAAAATATAGTGGAGGATTACCTATATCAAAACGGACAAATTTTCTAATGGAATTAAATCTTTCATCTAAACCGTTTTTAGTTTCTCGATGATACTCTTGTAAAAAAGTTTCAAAAATCCCTTTTTTAAATTGTCGTGTTAAGCTGCCAATAAAATAAGGATTTAGTTTAAATGTTTTTTTTATTCTTAATGTTGAGTCTGAATGATGATATGAAAAATATACAGATCTATAAGTTTTAAAAGTTTCTTTACTTAAATCGTTTTTAAGCAGAAGGCGCATAATATTCATAATCTCTTTGAATGCTAATTCAACAGACATTGGATATTTCTGTTCCCTGTCAATTGTGCCAAAGAAATAATTGCAACTATCGCAAATATCAAATCCTATTCTAGTCGCTCCCAATTTTTTTGAAATTGTGTGTGGCTTATTAAAAAATGAAACTTTTGGTTCTCTTTTTAAGCACCAAATACATTGTCCAGTTTCTATGTATTTCTTTTTTTTCATTTGTGTGTGGCTTTTTTAAGCCTTGTTGGTAACTGGTTTATATGAGAACCTTATGGCACAATAACATCCATATTGGCATGTATTGCACACCTTTTGGTGTTTTTATATTTCAAAATAATCCACATTTGCTATTTGTTTTTGGGGAGCAAAAAACAAACTCGGTCTGCTTATATTGTATTGTAGTAAATATAAGAATTTTTTAATTAGTGGTAGAAGAAAGAAGACAGAAGACAGAAGCAATAGCTTTCTTCAGTCTTCCATCTCCGGTCTTCCAACTTATAGCTTCGGTCTTCCAACTTCCATCCGAGTATTGACAAAAACCGAATTTGTAAGTAATTTTATGTAGAACCTAATATTCAGAATTATGAAAAAAGTAATAGTAATTATTGGTATTGCCTTTATAATTGGGGCTTGTACTTCGGTAAAGTCGATTCCACAAGCCGAAACTCTGGATAAAAAAATTGTGATTGAGACCCTAGATGAGGGCAATAAATATGTACTCTTAACTTTTAATCAGGAATTTGAGAACTGGTTTAATATTCATAAAAGCAGTGCCGAAAAACGTGATATGGATTATTATAAAAGGTGGAATGAGCGTTATGTAAACGATTGGAACATACGATCGAGATCGCCTTCGGGATCAAATTTTTTTACCATGCTTTTGGATTTTCACCCTTGGAATTATAATGATTTAGCTTTGCAACGAAAGTTGTTTTTCTATTTTCAGTATGTTGAGAATGTTTTAAACTTGAACATTCTTTTTGGAAATAGCCCGAGTGTTGTTATTTGATAAATATATTTAAAACCGGTAAATGATTTTCCCTCTCAAAAAGAATGGAGTGCCCGGCGTAAAGTGTATTTCCTCAACACCATTGTACTCATCAAACATTCTTGATTCTGTATTGAATTGGGTCTCATTCCATTCACGGTCGAATAAATTTTGAATATCAATAGCCAGAGTCCAGTTTTTATACGAATAATTCACATTGCAATCGGTAATAAAATAACCTTTGGCCACTACCGAATTATCCTCGTTGGCAGGACGGTTTTCTAGATAGCGGTAACGAACTCCTCCCGATAATCCGGATTGATGTTTAAAATATAATCCACCGGCAGTGGTTAAATTCGGAGCAAGCGGTACATAGTTCTCACCTTCCGGAAGCTCGGTAAAGCGTGCAATGGAGTAATTTAAATCGCCGGTAAAGTACAGCCACTTGCTTAATTGCAGGCGCATGCTGTAATCTATTCCGTATCTTCTGGTTTTTCCACTGGGTTCTACAATTCCTTCGTCACCTACATAAACAAATTCTTGTTCCAGATAAATATACCAGGTAGCAATGTTCAATATCAATCGGTCGAATGGTTTCCAGATACCTCCCAAATCTGCACTGTAAGCAGCCGGTACAATCTGATCAATTCTACCACTAACCACTACCCGTGTATCGTTTGTGTGAAATCCCTTTCCTGCTTTCAGGAAGAGCTGCAATTTGTTGTTGGCTGTATAAAGGATGTTAAGTTTGGGGCTAAGCATCCACTTGTCGGCAAAAAGGGGTGTGCCGTTTCCACCACTATCTCCCAAACCTGAACCAGAAATATTAGGGTGATATTCTGTATTTGATTTTAAACTTACTTCCTGACTGTTATCTGAATTTGACTCGGGTGAAGTGCCCAATGTATTTTGGTAGCTGAAATTGAAAAAATCGAATCGAACTGAGGGGTTGATTTTAAATTTACCGATGTTAATGTCGGTACTGTAAAATCCGAAAATATTGGATTCGGATACGTCTCCATATTTGATCCAGCTCAAAACATTAATACGGTTTTTGGTATTTGAAAGTTCTAAATCTTTTACTTCATCGTGGCGAAATCCAATGCCTGCATGCGAAGTGAATTCAATATTTCCTAGTTTGTAGGTATGTTTAATTTCGGAGCTGTTCCCAAATAGTTTTCTGCTTTCTTTTTGGCGAATTTGATCTCCATCATCAGGATTATTTAAATAAAAAGTAAAATTTGAGAAAAGATCAAAATCATATTCTGAATACCAGGCATTACTTTGTACTCGGGTGTTTTTACCGATAAATTTTGTGAATTGTATCGATGCATTTGTTCGGGCAGTATTTCCGCCTTCTGCATCATCAATGGCACCAAAGCGCGTAATTGTTCCGTCCTCAACAGCACGTTGGGGGATTTGTCCCGATGCAGTCCATTTACTGCTGAATTTTGAAAATATTACCGAAAACTTACCATTGTTTGGAAGATCAGCAATGTATTTTCCCATCATATTATATCTGCTAAAGTTCTGAGGCGATTCAAAGGGTCCATCACTAACCAGATATTCATAAGCCATATAGGCATAGTTCTTTTTCTGATCCAGTAGTTTTATCAAGCCGACAGTACGAAAAGTGTTGAACGCACCAATTTCATTGGCAATCATGCTGTAGTCAAGTTTGTCTTTTGTTTTATACTCAACATAGCCAGCCGTATTAAAATTTCCTTTGCTTGGATAATAGGGGCCTTTGCCATAATCAATTTTTTCGATGGTCTCAGGAATGATAAAATGCAAATCGGCATAGCCTTGTCCGTGTGCATGAGATACCATATTCACGGGTATACCATCCATGCTAATGCTGATATCAGTTCCGTGGTCGATGTCGAAAGCTCTTAAAAATATTTGTTCTGCCTTGCCCCCTCCTGCATGTTGTCCTATAAATAGTCCGGGTACTGTTCGCAATATTTCTTGGGACGAATTAACCGGATTTGCTTGTAGATCAATCGTCGTAATAACATTCGTTGCTTTAATATTATTAACGATGATGATCTCGCTTAGATCAACAATATGTTCTTTTAACTGAATTTCATTGATTTGATCGAGGTGTTTCTTGGTAACTATCACGGTAGTAGTGAAATAATTAATATTGCTAATTACCAATGTATCTCCAATAGAAGTATTCTTTATGGTGAATTCTCCATTTTTATTGCTATTTGTATGTTCAACATTTACCTTATTTATAATATATGCATTTATTATCGGCAGATTATAAATGTCAGTGATTTTACCTCTGAATTCTTGAGCATATCCCAATAATGGGAATAATAATAAAGTTAAAAGAGTGAGTTTTTTCATTGTGATTGTTCAATAATATGTTTACAAATATAACTTAATTGTTTATGGGTAATTATGCTATAAACCTAGAAAATCA
>JAOZQX010000180.1 GCA_029931995.1 Bacteroidales bacterium | reverse complement strand
AAAGGATTGTTACTATTAATCCAAGAATTCTTGTTTTCATTATCATAAATTTGGTTCAAAATTATATTTTCTTTACAGTATAGACGCCACTATATACTGTTTAGTTACACGAAAATATAATAATTTTTGTTTATTCCTCTTTTTATGAATCAACGGGGGTTGTATTAGATGATTCTTTCGAAGAACATCCTTGCATAAACATGAACTTTACATTATTCGTATTTTAATGATTCAACAGGATTCATTTTCCCTGCTTTAATCACATGGAATAGAATTGTTAACATTGAGATGATAACCGTAAACAATACTGCAAGTATAAATGTTGAAATTTCTATATTGATTCTATATTCAAACTCATTCAACCAACGATTCATAAAATACCAACTGATTGGAATGCCAATAAAACTAGATATCAAAATGATTATGAGGTATGTTCGAGTTAATGAATAAGCCAATTGATGAAGTGAAGCACCCAATACCTTTCTTATTCCAATTTCTTTGACTTTTTGTACAAGCATAAAGGAAACAATTCCAAATAATCCAAGAGCAGCAATAAATATGGCCAATATAGACAACATACTAATCATAGTAAAAGTCCTTCTCTCCTTCACATACATATTACTTATGGAATCCTTTATGTTTCCAGATTCAATAAAATTCTCAGGAAACAGGCTACTCATGTATTGTTCAATATTTGCAATCACTTCTTTTGTTCTGGACTTCTCCACTTCAACAAACATTGCATGAAAATAATTGCTAAAATCAGCAAATACCAAAGGCTCAGTTTTACTTTTAAGTGAATAGGCATGAAAGTCCTGAACAACACCAATTATAGAGGCTTCATAAGCACCAAATAGGATAATTTTTTTATTTATTGCATCAAATGGGTTCTTAAATCCATATTCTTTACAAAGCTGCTCATTTACCACGACCCTGATAGCTGCATCATTTTCTGCAGTTTCAAAAAGCCACTGCCCCGATAATAAATTAAGTTTGAAAACATTAAGATAAGATGGGTCGGCCGGTTTTACATTCATATATCGTTGCACGTCTGAGTCATCATCTTCAAGATTAAAAAGGCTTCTTATATTCATAGTTGAAGAAGAAGGTGCTGCCAACCCAAAACCAAAACTTTTTACACCAGGTTCAGCCTTTAAAAAATTTCTTAAAGACCGAAATTTATCCGCTTCTCTAGAGGGAACATTGAATTCAACAACATCCTCCGTACTAAATCCCAAATCCTTATTATTGATGTAGTTCATTTGATTTCTAATAATGATCGTCCCAGAAATTAAAGCAATAGAAATTGTAAATTGGAATACTAATAATGCATCTCGCAGACTAAATCTATTCTTCTTTGAAATTAACAGATTTCCCTTCAAAGCGATAGCAGGTATAAATTTTGACATCGCAATGGAAGGATACATGGAGGTTAAAATATTAACAAAAATAAAAAGGAAGGCAATAAACACAAAAAAGAATTGACTACTATATATACCCAATTCTACATAATTACCAAGAAATGCATTAATGTAAGGTAAAACGATTTCTAATATAATAATTGCAACGATCATTGCTAGAAATGAAATAAAAGCAAACTCCGAAATAAACCCAAATCTCAATTGTGATTTGTTTGCTCCCAAAACTTTTCTGATCCCTACTTCTTTTGCTCTTTTTATTCCTTGAGCCGTTGTTAAGTTAATGAAGTTAATGCTTGCAATACATATAATTAGCAAGCCAATAAATGCATAAATCCATAAAGTAGTCTTGGAAGTAGCATAGGTATTTGCCTTTGTCAAAAAATCGGGTTCAAGGTGCACATCCCTTAGCTTTTGCAAGCCATAATGAATAGTATTGGAAGAAGACACATTATCTTCAGTAGTATATTTATCTATAATAACATCATTAATTTGTTTTTCAACCACTTCAGTGTTTGAAGCAGGAGGTAATTTAAAATAAGTTTCGAAACCACCAATCGTACTTCCCCAGCTATCAAATTCAATACCAACAAGACCTACCGTTATGTTTTCAGTTGATAACATCATCGAAAAATTGATACTACTTGCAAGTGGTCTGTCTTTAATAACAGCGACTACTTGATAGCTCCCAGTTGGGGGCAAAATGATTGTTTTTCCTATGGGGTCTGTTTCTCCAAAATATTTTTCTATCATTGACTCTGACAATGCAATATTCTTGGGGTGTTTGTATATTAATTCAGGGCTTCCTTTAATCCACTCATATTTAAAGATATCACAGAACAGGGAGTCAGAGAATAATACATTTTTCTCTCGATAAATCGTTCCATCAATTAAGACATCCTGATCTGCCTTCAAGTAACTACTCGCAATTTTAAAATCTGGAAAATCGTTTCTTAGCGAATATCCCATTGGAAAGGAAGTATTTCCATAAGTATCAGTATTATTTACATTTGGCCGAGTAGATGTTAGACGATAAATTTGGTCATTATTAGGATAAAATGTATCAAAGCTCAGTTCGAACTCAATAAAAAGAAAAATGATTAGCACACAACTTAATCCGATAGATAAGCCAATAATATTTATAAATGAATACAATTTATTATTCATTAAATTTCTGAAGACAGTTTTAAAATAATTTTTAATCATAATTATTCATATTTTAATGATTCAACCGGATTAGCATTGGATAATTTTATTACATGGTACAGAATTGTAAGTAATGCTAAAATAAGTGCGAAAAAGGAAGCCAGTATAAAAACCCACCAATCCAAATTAATTCTATAATTGAATTCCTCTAACCAACGACTCATAAAATACCATCCAATAGGAACAGCTATTATACTTGAAATAATTACCAATCTCAAATAGTTTTTCGACAATAAAATCATGTTCTCAATGATAGTTGCGCCAAGCACCTTTCTTATTCCCAGTTCTTTCACTCGCTGAAGTATCATAAATGAAATCAAGCCAAATAAGCCCATAGAAGCAATAAAAATTGCTATTAGCGATAATAAAATTATGATTTGAGACATCCGTTGTTCATCACTATAGTTTTCTTGCAAATCATCTTCATAAATTTTGTACCGTATTGAATATTTAGGATAAATCTCTTGAATCTTTACTATGGCATTATCTATGGTTTCTTTCATCCTTTTAGGATTTATTTTAAGATACACCTGAGAATAATACTGCGGCATAAAGCAAAATATCAGAGGTTCAATTTCCCTTTTTAATGAATATAAATGAAAATCTTTCACAACACCAATTACCCTTCCCATGAAATTGCTAATCTTGATTTTTTTTCCCAATGCTTCTTCAGGGCTTTTAATATCATAAGTTTTAAATAATTTCTCATTAATTACAAACTCATAAATTGTATCAGAATCATTTGAAAGCCCTAACCATTCACCAGCCAACAACTTAAGCCCAAAGGTTCGATAATAACCACTATCTGAAGGCTTAAAATTAACATACAATGAGTTATCTGGGTCTATATCAGGAATGGTAAAAGTTGTTTTAAAATTTGAAGTTGAAGAAGGAGGTCCAACACCATAGCCGAAACTTATAACACCTGGTTCATTCATAAGTATTTCGTCTATAGCCTCCCATAAATCAGGACTAAAATCAGGTAAATCAAAATTCACAATATTTTCTTTGTCAAATCCTAAATCCTTATTATTAAGGTAATTAACTTGCTGATAGATTATAATAGCCCCAATAGCTAAAGATATTGAAATTACAAATTGAAAAACGACTAAAGCATTTCTCATAAATTTGCTCCCCTTACTAGGAGCCAAGAAGGTATTTTTTAAAGCTGAGATAGGTTTGAAACGAGTGAGTATTGTTGCAGGATAAAGGCCAGTCAACAAATTCACAATCACAAATAAGGATACTATGAAATATATGAATGAATTACTATTATAAATACTTAGAGAAAAATCATTACCTAAAAACTGATTTACTGATGGTAAAAGGACCTCAACCAATACAGTAGCAATTACTATTGCCAAAAGAACCAGAAATGAAGTTTCGATTGCAAACTGACCAGATAATTGTGTTTTACCTGCGCCCAATACTTTACGCACACCAACTTCCTTTGT